>JAWWPL010000482.1:0-4755 GCA_033850605.1 Blastocatellia bacterium
CCACAGCAAGACCTGTGATTGCCAGGCGGCTTACCGAGGGCGCTTTGACATAACGATAGAATGCATAGATCGAAGCCAGCAGGAAACAGGCTTGGATTGCATCTGTGGTCACCAACGCTCCATGCGCTAGCAGTGTTGGGTCAAAGACGAGCAGGCCCAGCGCAACGAATCCCGCAGTTGTGCCAAACATCTCCCGAGCGGTGAGAAACACTATGACCAGCAAAAGTAGCGTGAAGATCGAAGCCGCCATCTGCGCTCTAAAAACAACCTTGTCGGCGTCATTGTGAAAAATGAAATCCCTTCCACCGAGAACTGCCTGCAATCGGTAAGGACGATCCTGCAATTCTGGCACATTCAACTGGATGCCAAGCAGGGGTAGCGCGGCAACGAACTTGACCAGTGGCGGGTGCTCAGGATTCAGCCCGAAGTCGCCCTTCCACGACATGTATCCGGAATAGATGTGATCGGGCTCGTCCCAGGTAACGGTGTTCGCATGTGACGTCAGCGCCAAATGTATGGCGAAGAGCACTATGAATGCGCCCACGCCCGCAACAACCCGCCCACGTCTAGGGTTCTCTCGCAACTGAGTCATGGTTTGTATACCTCTAGAAAAGTAAAACTTCGCCAAGACGTCGTCGTGCTTGATCTCAGAATGTATTCTGCGGTTGGATTTACTGCCCTTCCAACTGAATGAGCACTTGATCCAAGCGATCTATTCTTCAAAATGGCCGGCGACACTATTGTATCAACCCTTCGGCATTGTTAGAGCCAGTAGGTGGTACGCATACAATACACGTACATCAAAGGAACTGAACCAGCCTAAGCTGTCCTACAACATCCGAAACGATTCTCCGCGAGAGATCTTATCGTCAATGACATCCATTGATTTTGAACTACTTCGGCGATTCGGTAAGCGGCCGTGAAAAGACCGGCGTCGGCGGTTCGATTCCGTCCCTGGCCACCATCTAACCAAGGCAAAAGGAAAAAAGAAAAAGGCAAAAAACCGGCAGCGGTTGATTGCCTTTTTTCTTTTACTGTTGCCCTGGTTTACCGCGGCCAGAAATTTCTGATTCGTTCTTCGAGGAAATGAAAAGGTATGTACTCAGCCTGGCGGCCGGCTCCCCTCAACTCCTCGACCATGCGCATGGCGCCATCGGCATTGAAGCTGTGCACCATTATAGTCGCGGCCCGCTGCAGATCAGGATTCATCGCCAGGAAGGAAGCAATCGCATACCCCGTCCGTTCATCGTCGGACTCAGTTGCTCCGTAATGCTCGGGCATTAAGTCGTGATCAAGAAAGATCGAATCATAATTCCACGTTTTCAAAAGCTCTTTAGCTTGCTCGACCTCGCAGGCAATATCCAGATGATCACCCTTGAAGCGTTTCGCGAACCATTCACAACGGCGTTCATCGTCCTCAAGTAGAAATATCCGAATTGGGTGCCTGCCAGAGTTCGCGCCCGCCAACCCAAACTTGTGCTTTAATCGCTCAACCAGTCCCATAGAATTATTAGAATGATGGTAACAGAATTGGAGTTGGGAGTGAGAATGCGGTCAACTTCCCCTTGTGCTTCAATCACGAGCCTAAGACTCTAATTGTCAGACTTCATCGTTCGTATCGAAGCAGGAGCCCGGCGGTTCCGACCGCCCAGCCGCTCTTCTTGCCCATAAAAAGCGCGTAAAGGTTCTGTTTGGGTCCGCCCTCCTGTTCAATCCAGGTGCGGCCCCCATCGCCCGAACGCAGAATTGCGCCGCCGCGTCCCACGATCCAGCCCTCGTCATCGCTGACAAATTGCACTCCCAGCAATGTCGAACGCGCCGGCGAAAAGATCTTAGTCCACGTCTGTCCGCCGTCTTCAGTCCGCAGAATCGTCCCACGCTCGCCGACAGCCCAACCCCTCTTATCATTGCGGAAGTCTACGTGAAAGAGAGTCACCGTCGTGTCTGACCGTTGCTTAACCCACGTCTCACCCGCATCATCGGTGTGCAGAATCGCACCTGCCGCACCAACGATCCATCCGCGCTTTTCGTCGACAAAATCAATATGAATCAGCTCCTGCCGGGTCGGCGCCTGGAGTACTTGCCAGGTAACACCTCCGTCTCTCGTGCTTGCCAGAATGCTATTCGTGATTACATCGCCGCGGCTGGCTGAGCCAACTACCCACCCACGCTTCTTGCCATTGAACCGGAGACTGTAAAGCTCAGGCGTGGCCCCGTCGAATTCTGACGGCAAGAACTTGTGCGCTTCGCGCCAGGCGTGACCACCATCGCCGGTCTCGAAGATACTCCCGCCGGCCAACACGAACCCGGTCTCTTTGCTAACAAAGTAAATGTCGTTGACGCTGTGGTCTATCCCAAGCGGTCGCTCAGTCCAGTTGGCGCCGCCGTCTTCGGTATAGCTGAAAAAACCATTGTCGCCTCCCACCCAACCACGTTTCGCATCAGCGAAGTAGACAGCGTTTAGATCTTTACCACCGGAACTGATCCGCGCCGTCGTCCAGCCGCTCTGCGCATGGCAAATCACTGCGGTCAGCCAGAACACAATCGCCAGCAGCAACGGCACTCGATGCTTAGGTGTCCATTTCATTGTTAGACTCGAGAAGTTTTGCACAGCCACCTCAATTTAACAAAATCTCAAAAGAAACATGCGCCGGCCTCGGGGCCCGTGGTCAGATTTCGCGCAGTTTCGGATTGCGAATGGTCACGAACACCACGAACACCGCGATGATTAGACCACCCGCGGCCAGCGTATGCTGAACCCCGAACCGGTGCGACGCAGCCCCCGCGACCAGATTGCCTATCGGCATCGCGCCAATAAAAGACAACATGAACATGCTCATCACGCGGCCGCGCATTTCGTTGCTCACCAGTTTTTGCAGCAGTGTATTGCTGACTGCCACTGAGCAGACAATGCCAAAGCCGAGCAGGAAAAGAAATATCAGCGAGACTACTACACGGGTCGACAGCGAATAGCAGATTAGACACACCGCAAAGGCGAAGTCACCTCCCAGCACGAACCAACCCTTGTGACGAAAATCTCCCAGATAAGCCAGGAACAGCGCGCCAAAAAGCGCTCCTGCCCCGGCCATGCCCATCAGGAGCGCGAGACCAGTTTCTCCTAAATGAAAGACATCGCGCGCAAACACGGGCGTCATTGAAATGTACGGCGCTCCAAAGAGACTGGTAACGGCTGAGATCATTAAAAGTACACGCACGCGTGGACGGCCGCCGACATAGCGAAACCCTTCGACCAGATCATGGATAAACGCGGCTTTATCTTTCATCGATCTGGTAGTGTTGGCCGCGTCTCCCGCCGGCCGCTCGAATCGAACCATCTTCAATCCCGTCACTACGGCAACAAACGAGACGGCGTTGGCAAAGAAACAGCCAGCCAATCCGAAGATTTTGAATCCTACTCCGGCGAAGGTCGGCCCGAGGACACGCGCGAGTTGAAATTGAGTCGAGTTCAGGGCTACGGCGTTAGCCAGATCTTCACGATCGACCAGATCAAATACCAGCGCCATGTAGGAAGGCCCGGCAATAGCCAGACAGCAGCCGGTCACAAACGACAGCCCCAGAATCATCCACACCTGCACCACGCCGGTGACCACGAGAACACCCAGGGTGAGAGCGGCCAGCCCTGCGACAATCTGCGTGTAGATCAAAAGCGTTCTGCGGTCTACAAGATCGGCGAAGACGCCGCCCGCCAAGGTCAACAGCAAACCCGGAGCGGTCGCCATGAAGCCGTCAAAGCCAAGCCAGAACGGCGAGTTCGTCTTTTGCAGCACGAGCCAACCCTGGGCCACAGCCTGCATCCAGGTGCCGGTGTTTGAAAGAAAGGCGCCCGACCAAAAGAGCAGGAAGTTGCGATGCCGCAGCGCGCGAAACATTTCGCCAAGTCCGCGGCTGCGCCTTTGTTCCAACTCAAGCTCATCGGGCATGACTAAGTTAATACCATTGGTTTCGTATTCCAGCCAAAGGAGCGTGAGAAGCGCAATGCCGAAGTCCGCGTCCTCAGGAACCTTTCTCATTGGCACCGTGGCTTCAGCCAGAGGAAACACTTTGTTTGCGGGGCAGACTCATGATTTAATCTCGAACGATTGAAATGAGGTTGTGGTGTCCTGTTTCGACAGATGATCGCCCGCCAGATCAGACGATCCACGAAAGCACACCGAGCCAAGACCAGCATCGTTCGTATTGTTTGGTGTGATTTCCTGGATCGTTCTTAAACTGAAACTTCCGGAGAGTTATCAAATGAATACGCTGCTTCTTATCTTTCGATTTAACATTCGTTTGGTTTCACTGCTTGCGATCACGATCACTCTGATCGTGACCATCAAAGCCCAAACACCCGCGCCTTCTCCTGCGCAAACGACGCCCGCGCCGGCCGCGGCCAATCCCGCGGACGTCGCGACGATGGATTCAACGATTGCAGCGCTGTACGACGTAATCTCGGGCCCGGCCGGAAAGCGCAACTGGGATCGTTTCAGATCACTTTTCGCGCCGGGAGCACGTTTGATTGCCAACGGCGTGCGTCCGACCGGAGAGATCGTCTCAAGGGTGATGACGGTCGAAGAATACGCTCAACGCAACGGCCCCTTTTTCGAAAAGAACGGATTCTTTGAGCAAGAGGCGGCGCGGCACACCGACGCGTTCGCCAATATCGCGCAGGTCTTCAGCTCCTACGAATCGCGCCACGCAAAAGATGATGAGAAGCCGTTTCAACGCGGCATTAACAGTATTCAGCTTACGAAT
>JAWWPL010000505.1:0-8531 GCA_033850605.1 Blastocatellia bacterium
AGTACCGAAGAATTGTGAGGCTTCCTTAATCGCTGCTATGGTCTCTACTTACTAATGCGCAAATCGCAGGGGAAACCTCTAATGGAAGCTGCGCCGCATCAGGTCGCGAGGCTTTTGCAGGAATGGAAGGATGGCGATGGGTCCGCGGTTGGCAGCTTCATCTCGATTCGACGCAGCAAGCTCGTTTGAATGAGACGTATCAGCCATCGCATACACGTCCCGTCCTGGTTTTTTTGGTCACATATTGGTCACCCGGAAATTTCAAAAACAAAGGGGGGGCGGGCGGAGGGGTGGCGATCAATTGTTGAGTTTGCGAATCACTAAGATCCTCCTCACGAGCTTCATAGTCCGCAGACCCACACGGATATATCGGAGCGGAGTTCCACTGCAATCTAAATCTTAACTGTTGCTGAAGACTTGATCATTTCAGACGGTCGGGATTGTGCCGCCGTCGATCACGTACTCGCTTCCAGTAATCGACGAGGCACGGTCCGATGCCAGGAAAGCAACCAACTCTGCGACCTCATCAGGTCGATTCGGCCGGCCAAGTGGAATACCGCCGAGTGAGTCCATGATGCGTTGCCTCGCTGCGTCCTTACTGATACCGGTGCGTTCCGCAATCTCGTTCACCATTCCTGCAGCAGCATCTGTTTCTGTGTATCCGGGCGCAACAGAGTTCACGCGAATGCCTTTCGCAGCGACCTCCTTAGAGAGGCCTTTACTATAGTTAGTCAGCGCTGCCTTGGCTGCTGCGTAGGCAAGAGTGGCATCGTAAAGTGGTAGCGTTCTTTGAATCGAAGAGATATGAACAATTACACCGAAGCACTGCTTGATCATCGATGGAAGAAGCGCGCGGTCCAGTCGAACAGCAGCGAAGAGATTCGTGTCGAACGCGCGCTGCCAATCGTCATCCGTCAGCGCTAGTGCGCCTCCACCATGCGCGCCCGAGCCGCCTACGTTATGAATCACGATGTCGATTCCGCCGAGGCGCTCGGTAATAGCTCTAGCTATTTGATCGATTCCGTGTGCTGTGCTGATATCAGCCTGAACGAAGCCGTCGTGCGGAGTACCACTCTGCACGGACCGTCCGGTTGTTATCAACTGGCCGCCTCCAGCGGTGAGTCGATCGACAATGGCTGCGCCGATACCGCGAGTTCCACCGGTTACTAAGATGCGCTTGCCGTGGAATTCTTTTTCGTCACCTGCCTTGCTGGACTTTTTTACTTCGCCCATATGTTTCGATCGTGGACTCCTCGCTAATTGTCTGTAATAACGTTTTCTAGGGATTGTCCCGCGCGAGAGACTTTCATACAATACGGATAACAAAGACGGCAGTGGATAAATTTATCCGAATAGCATAAACCTGGCCCGATTTATACTCTTAGTTTGGCGCGCGTTTCGGTATGTATAAGAGAAAGACCCCAATCGAACTGAACTGCGGACTCGATCTGGTCAGGGAAGTTTTGAACGGAAAATGGAAGATACACCTCCTGTATTTCATTTCCGAAGGTGCAAAGCGTCCCGGAGATCTGCAGAGAAAAATTCCACGAGCAACCCGCAGGGTACTGAACGTTCAACTGAGCGAGCTAGAAAAGCACGGACTTATATTGAGGACAATTTACGCGGAGTTGCCCCCGCGAGTGGAGTATGAGTTAACCGCGTTGGGACAAACCGTATTGCCGCCAATAACTGCGTTGGGTAAATGGGGCGACGATCATCAAGATCATTTGCGTAGGGCAATTACTCAATCGGCCCGCTTCTAATCAAGTCCCAAGCAGATAGACAGATTCGGATCAATTACCAAAAAAGTCCTTCAAAGCTGCAGATGTCTCGGCCGGTTTCTCTTCCATCAACCAATGGCCTGAAGGGAATTTTATCGCCTTGAGGTGGTCCGATATCAGCGTCGCCTGAATAGCAAGCACGCCATTCATTCCCTTTTCACCTTCAATTACCAGCAAAGGCATCGGCAGTTTCGTCCTGGCGAAATTACGATTGTCTGCGGCGTCCGTTGGCTCGAAGGCTTTGAAATACTCAAACGCATCACGCATTACTCCCGGTTGCGAATAACCCTGCGCGTACATGCGTTTTTCTTGCTCTCCGAATTTCGCTAGGTCGCCGCCGAATGATTGCCAGACGTGCTCGAGAAAGATGCGCTCCCGCCCGTTCACCAATTCAAGCGCAATCGGACTGTTCACAAAATGAAAATGCCAAAGCGCGGGAGTCGTATAGATCTTTTCCCAAACATCGCCGACGCCCGGAATCGGCGCATCCAGCAGGGCGAGCTTTTTGACCTCAGAGGGAAACTGCGCGGCATAAGCATAGGCCACCATCATCCCGATGTCGTGACCGACGAGATAGATATCTTTGTACCCAAGGCTCGTCACCAGCTCATGGATATCGACGGCTGCAGTTTTCTTGTCATAGCCCGTTTTTTCTCTGGACGATTGGCCCAAGCCGCGCAAATCAGGAGCAATTATTGTGTAGTCTTTGCCAAAGTCCGCGAATAGAGGAAGCCACGTCCGGGCATCGTCACCGAAGCCGTGAATCAGCACCAGCGGCGTCTTGCTGCTGCCGGACTTGAGGTAATGAATGCGAACACCATTCACATTTGCGAAAAGTGAATCGTAGTTTGGTTTTGCCGGAACGCTCGCACTGCCGGCGTCAATATATTCTGTCCCAGTTGGCCCGTTACCAGTGATCTGAAGCACGACCGGTTCGTTACCCGTCTTCGCGAAATGTGCGACGCTGGGCGGCTCGGTGTAGAAGCTGCCCGCGATCAGCGGCTTTAACTTTGCATCGTCAAACTTCGCGCCGTAACCGATGTAGCATGCTCCAGAGATGACGGTGGCCACGCGGTCATCAGGGTGGGTATGAGCCTGTATCCTGACATTTGCTGGAATCGTCAACTGGATTGTATATATTCCGAGCTTTGAGGCGTCACCTTTCAAGGTGCGAGTTTGGATTCCTGTCACTCCCGAGGTTCCGGCTCCGGCGTTAACGCTTGAGAGTGAATTGATCTCCGATGGTGACAACCGCACTTGTCCTTCCTGCGCATAGGCCAAAGAGGTGATGGCGACGATTATCAAAGCAGTTTTGAATAGAGTCTTCATAATGTCCTCCGCTACTTATTGTGTTGCGCCTTGCCCGATTACCGAGAATAGAACGGGTGCCCATCATCTAAAATGGGGCGAGGGCTGTCAACGTAGTTTGTCGTTGGAGGAGAGGGACTTAGACCTGCGCGGTAGGCCGAATAACTATCTCGTTCACATCAACCTCAGCCGGCTGCTCGATCGCGAACGCGATGGCGCGAGCCTCATATAATGTCGGGGGTACTGCGAATAAGCGTACGGTACAGAACCCGGAGCCGTAGCGACGGGATCCATCCACTTACTGCGTGGGTCGAATAAAGGCTCCGGTTGAAACTCCTGAGAAGTTTAATTTGCGCCTCGTGGCGAAGGCTGAGTGTTTGATCCGGTCGCTACCGCTCCCGGTTCTGTACCACGAGCCAACCGCTGCTGTTAACTTGCGTTCGCTCTTGATTTCAAAGGACGTGATGGCTTGTAGCCGAGCGATCAGGACTTGTAGCTGGCTTTGTTAGCTCTTCCTAAGCCAATTGAGCAATAGGATTACTCATTTTTGTGTTGGAATCAGCGAGCTAATTACTAACTGTGAGTCAAAAACTCACATGGATTACGAAAGCGTACGACACGTTCACTACGACGCTCCCCAACGCTCCCTGGTCGTAGCCGTGCTATGTTTCAACTCGCGAGCCTCGGCTTCCTGCCGGGCCAGGTTCAGATCGTAATCAGTCATCAGCTTCACTAAATCATCGAACGACACTTTCGGTTCCCAGCCAAGCTTTTCACGGGCCTTGCTCGCGTCTCCCAATAACAGGTCAACTTCGGCGGGACGAAAGTAGCGCGGATCGACCTCGACATATTGCTCCCAATCAAGATCCAGATAACCAAAGGTCTGCTCAAGAAACTCGCGAACGGAATGCGTCTCGCCGGTCGCGACCACATAGTCGTCCGCCTCTTCGGCATTTAAGATCATCCACATTGCTTCGACATAGTCGCGCGCGTAACCCCAATCGCGGCGCGCGTCGAGGTTGCCCATATAGAGTTTGTCCTGCAATCCGAGTTTGATCCGGGTCGCCGCGCGCGTAATCTTGCGCGAGACGAAGGTTTCACCGCGCCGCTCTGATTCGTGATTGAAAAGAATTCCGTTGCAGGCAAACAGGCCGTACGATTCCCGGTAGTTCACCGTGATATGGTAGGCGTAGGCTTTGGCACAAGCGTAGGGCGAGCGAGGGTAAAACGGCGTCGTTTCAGTCTGCGGCGTCTCGAACACTTTGCCGTAAAGTTCCGAGGACGAGGCCTGATAAAATTTCGGACTCATGCCAAGTTCGCGGATCGCTTCGAGCAAGCGGACTGTGCCGAGGCCGGTGACTTCGCCAGTGTATTCGGGAATGTCGAAACTCACCCGCACGTGTGATTGCGCGCCCAAATTGTAGATCTCGTCCGGCTGCACCTGTCGCAGGATGGTATTGAGCGAGCTCGAGTCGTTTAGATCGCCGTAGAGCAGGCGCAGGCGGGTTCCGCTTTCATGCGGATCCTGATAAAGATGGTCGATGCGTTCGGTGTTGAAGGAAGAGGAGCGGCGGATGATTCCGTAAACGTTATAGCCCTTTTCCAGCAGCAGTTCGGCCAAAAAAGAACCGTCCTGCCCGGTAATGCCAGATATCAAAGCTGTCTTTGTCATTATGAGTCTCGATTAATTCGATGGGTAATGCCGAGAAGCGTCTGTTGACCGCCGGGCGAAGCAAGTCAGAACGAGAGCATTTCAGCGGCGTAAAAGTTTTTGATAACATAGCCAACCTCAGGCATTTGGGCAAGCTGCCAGCCGGTGAACGGCTAATCTGATTAACGGGTGTTCAGCGTAACGGCTTCAGTCGCGCCCCGGCTTTTCGCGAGAGCTCGCCCGCAGCCGATACTCTAAACACTGGCCCAGTCTAAATATTGAGCGACACTTTCCCTTATAAAAGAGTAACGGTTACGGGCGGAGCCGGATTTCTGGGCCGTTTCGTCATCGAGAAGTTGCAGGCCTATGACGGGGTTGAAATCTTCGTGCCTCGGAGCCATGACTATGACTTAACTGATAAGGACGGCATTGTCCGGATGCTGAATGACTCAACGCCGGATCTGGTCATTCACCTGGCCGCAGTCGTGGGCGGCATCGGCCACAATCAGAAAAACCCCGGAAAGTTTTTCTATGATAACCTGATGATGGGCGTTCAGCTCATTGAACAGTCGCGTTTGAGTGGCGTGAAAAAATTCCTGGCCACTGGAACTGTGTGCGCCTATCCCAAATTTACTCCGGTTCCTTTCAAAGAGGACGACTTGTGGAACGGCTATCCCGAAGAGACGAATGCGCCGTACGGATTAGCCAAGAAGATGATGCTGGTTCAGTCTCAGGCGTATCGCGATCAATATGGTTTCAACTCGATCTTTGTCTTGCCGGCGAACCTTTACGGTCCGGGAGATAATTTCGATCTCGAAACTTCTCATGTGATTCCCGCCCTCATTCGAAAATGCGTCGAGGCGCGTCACACCGGCGCCGACTACATTGAAGTCTGGGGGTCGGGCAGCGCCTCTCGAGATTTCTTGTACGTCGAGGATTGCGCTGAAGGAATTGTCAAAGCGGCCGCGCGTTATGACGAGGGTGATCCGGTAAATATAGGTAACGGCCGCGAGATCACCATCAAGGAGCTGGTTGAGATCATCGCCCGCGTGGCGGGTTTTGAAGCGGAGATTCGCTGGCAATCAGAAAAGCCGGACGGCCAGCCGCGCCGCCAACTCGACACGACGCGGGCTTTTGAAAGGTTTGGCTTTCGGGCACAGACGTCGTTGGAAGAAGGTCTGCGCCAGACAGTCGATTGGTACGAAACTACTTTTATGGCACGCGGCGCTTGATTGTGGAGCGCGGTGGTGATCCCGATTCATCGGGAGACACTGTTTTAGCTTACTTCTTTGAATATTGTTTAGGATACTCTGAAGAAGGGCCTTCGACGCGAAGCGTCGGTTGAGTCTAGCCCGGCGTTTCAACGCCGGGATCAAGTAGTTAGCCCGTCTCGTCGCTTAGCGACGATTGAATTCGCTCTAATTTCAGGCGTCGCTACGCGACGCGAATACTTCGTTGTCCTTTTCCCGGCCTTGAAGAGGGTGTGTCAGAAGCCCGACCGTGAGGGAGGGCGAGAGTCGCAATGATTCTTGATTGAGGAAAACTGGCGGCGAAGTGCAGTATTGCCGCCGATAGATGACCTTGCGAGGGTTGCCCTTGCTCACGCGCGGGCTTCTGACACACCCTCTGAAAGGCCGGGCTAAATTCAGATCGACGCTACGCGTCGAAAGTACTGTTCAGAGTTTCCTTTAGAAAACGGGTAATCAAAGCGCCGTCGCCGCGCCGCTCTGCCGGCGCAGTCCAAATTCAGATGCCGCCAAAATTAAGCATCGTTACGCCGTCATTTAATCAGGGCCGATTCCTGGAAGAAACAATTCTGTCGGTTCTCAATCAGGAGTATCCCAATCTCGAGTACATAATTATCGACGGCGGCAGCACCGATGAAACTGTCGATGTCATTCGGCGCTATGAAGATCGGATCGACTTTTGGGTAAGCGAGAAAGATCGTGGGCAGGTCCACGGGATTAACAAGGGCATCGAGAAGACAACCGGCGAAATCTTCGGATTTATTAATAGTGACGACGTTTATTTGCCCGGCACGTTCGCGGCAATGGCGAGCCACTTTGAACGTCATCCGCGCTGCGAGTGGGTTTGCGGTGATACGATCATGTTCGGTGAAGGACGCGAGGAGGAGCTGATCCGGGCCGTCGTTCCGAAATCAGCGGCGCACTGTTTGTCGTGGGCCTACACGGCGCCACAGCCGGGACACTTTTGGAAACGCGAATTGATCGAGGGTGGCTTTGACGAAGCCTGGCCTTATGATTTCGATCACGATTTGTACGTCCGCCTGTTGCTTGAGGGTCATCAATGCGAACACATCCCGCAGTCCTTTGCCGCCTACCGGCTGCACGAGGCCAGCAAGACAGTGGCGGAAAACCATCACCAGATTGCCGAGTTCGATCGGAGCGCCGAGATTTATGAAAGCCGGCTGGTTGGCGCCGACCGTCGCTGGTGCCGGGCGACTCGTTTCCTTCGCCAATCGTATGCAGCCAGTGAAGCGGGGAGGAAGGCCGAGAGTGCCCGCTGGTTAATGCGTGCATTGGCAACTTATCCTGAGGGCATGGCCCAGAGAAATTTCTGGGGGTGTTTGCGCAAATTGGCGAGCAGTGGTTCATAAGAAATGAAGGCAGTGATCAAAAAGAAATCCCGGCGCGCAGAACGCGAGTTTGGTCTTATCGTCGGCGGCGTGCTGCTGTTGCTAAGTGGCTGGTGGGTGTACCGGGGAAAGTTTCCCAACCTGTCGCAGGTCACTCTGCCCATCGGCGGACTACTCGTGCTGCTTGGTTTAGTTTTTCCGGCGGCGCTCATTTGGCCGAACAAAGCCTGGATGGCCCTGGCCGAGGGTCTTTCATTTGTGACCACGCGAATAATTCTGGCGTTCGTGTTCTTCGGCATAGTTACTCCGATTGGTGTCACTAAACGTTTGTTCGGCTGGGACCCGCTAAATCGCCGTGCCGCGGGCAGCGATTCGTATTGGACTCCGTATTCTGAGCGGCAGAAGGATCCACGTCATTATGAAAAGATGTTTTGAGGAATTCTGATGTCGAAAGTACAAGTAGTCAGCGAACTCTGGCAGTTCATGAAGCAGAATAAGAAGTATTGGCTGGCGCCGATTGTGATCACGCTGGTCTTGTTTGGCGTTCTGCTGGTGCTGGCCAAGGGTTCGGCGATCGCGCCGTTCATTTATACACTCTTCTAACGACGGCCTCACCGATGTCAGACGGGTCAAAAATTCTTGGCATCTCTGCCTTTTATCACGACTCTGCCGCCTGCCTGGTGGTGGATGGGGAAATTATCGCCGCGGCCCAGGAAGAACGCTTCACCCGCGTCAAACATGATCATAACTTTCCCGTCTACGCCGCTCGCTATTGTCTCAAGGAAGCCGGCATCACGGCCGAACAACTGGATTACGTAGCCTTCTATGACAAGCCGCTGTTGAAGTTCGATCGCCTGCTCGAAACTTACCTGGACTATGCACCGTCGGGATTTCGATCGTTTCTCAAGTCCATGCCCCTTTGGATGAAAGAGAAGTTGTGGATGCCGGATTTGATTCGGACTGAGATGGCCAAGGCTAACGGCATTGAAGACGAGCGCGCCGCGAAGAAAGCCCGAAAAAAATTCGAGTGGAAGCTCTTGTTCGGAGATCATCACGAGAGTCATGCGGCCAGCGCTTTCTATCCATCTCCGTTTGAAGAAGCTGCCATTCTGACAATCGACGGCGTTGGCGAGTGGGCGACCAGCTCCATCGGAGTTGGGAAAGGTAACGAGATCACCCTGCTGAAGGAACTCCG
>JAWWPL010000509.1:0-4687 GCA_033850605.1 Blastocatellia bacterium
CTTACCTGAGAGCTCAATTCAGTCATTTCCTACATCTGATCAATCTTCCCGAAATTGATGGAGTGAGTTCAGCTCGAGGTCGGGAAGGGGCTCGCCCCCGCTCCTAAGCCTCAACCAAAATCAACCCCACAGTCTCTTCTGCAAATCAATAAATCTCTCAACAATCTCTTCCTGGACCAAATGTTGGCCCTCTGAGACGATCGGTTTACCTGAGACAACTACTTCGCGCACAGCCGCGCGTGCCAGCGAAAAAACAATACTCGCAAGGAGGTCGTTGGGCGCAGCGCCGGCGATAGAAGGATCATCGACAGCGACTGTGAAAAAGTCCGCGGCCTTACCAGGTTCGAACGTGCCGCCGGGCGCGCCTATGCTGCGTGCACCGTTGATTGTAGCGCAGTCGAATAATGCGGCGGCCAGGGATGATGGGAGGTGGCTGGCGGCCGCGACTGGGGATGCGCCCTCCCTGACGGTCGGGCTACTGCCCCGGTCGAGCACGGCGCGCTCGAGCCTCTGCAAGCGCAGGTGATACTCAAGCTCGCGTGCGTCTTCCAGCAGATCGATCTGTGCGTGACTGTCGGTGCCCAAACAGATTGGCACGTTGCGCTTGAAATATTCGTCGGCCGGTACCACGCCGTCACCGAGGTTGCGCTCGGTTGTAGGACAGGCACAAACCATCGCACCGGTACGGGCAAAACCAGCAATCGCTTTGGCGGTCACATGAATCGCGTGCACTGCGGTGAAGTTTTCGCCGAGCAGTCCTTCGGTTTGCAGCAAAGCGATTGGCGAACGCCCATACTCTTCGACGCAGGCCGAAACTTCGGCCGGCTGTTCGGCGACGTGCATGTGGATCTTTAGGTTGGTTCGGCTCGCATGCGCAATTATTTCTTTTAGGTAGTCGAGCGGCACCGCGCGCACGCTATGTGGCGCAACCCCAACCCAGGCGGTGTCAGAAGCCCGACCGTGAGGGAGGGCATCGTTAGCTACCTGGCCCTCCCTTACGGTCGGGCTTCTGACACGCGAAACGTCGTCTATTAACCTTTGCAGATTTCGCAAATAACTTTCCGGATTTTTTTCGATAAAACGCGCCTGCCTTGGATTCGGATCTGTCTGAAAACCCGAACGCGCATAGGCGACTCTCAACAGGGCGATCCGCAAACCAACGTCGCCCGCCGCGCGCATGACTTCTTTAACTAATAAATTCGGATCGTCATAAGGCGTGCCGTCGGGCTGGTGATGTAAATAATGGAACTCGCCGACGGCGGTGATGCCGTTGAGCGCCATTTCGAGAAACGCCAGGCGGGAAGCGTCGTAGATATCTTCCGGTGTCAGGCGCGTCGCCGCTGAGTACATCATCTCGCGCCAGGTCCAAAAACTGTCTCTGCTGACCTTCGCGTTTGGGGTCGTGCTACCGCCCGATTCGGCGGGCAGTAGGCCGCCGCTAAACGGTACATCGCGAGATCTATATTCGGTTCTGCCTCTCAGGACGCGTTGGAAAGCATGTGAATGCGAATTGATCAGACCCGGTAGCATCGCCCGGTTCGTCAGATTAATTCTTCGCTCGTTCCTTAATTCATTAACGGGCGCGAGTTTGACGACTGTGCCGGACGAATCGCAGACGAGCGCAAGCCCGCTCTGGAATCGTCCGCCGGCGAAGATCAAATCCGGCAGCCAGGCAATTAGTGAATCGGTTTCTTGATAAGGAGCCATGGTAAAGAAAAGCGGGGCAAGTCCCCTTCCTGACCTGAGAGACTGTCGAGATTGCGTCTCTAATCCAACTTGAATGCTTTCAACTTTCCGATAACCATCAAGTCTGAGCAGCTCAAGGTTGGGAAGGGGGCTCGCCCCCGCTTTGTCGATCCAATCCAAGAAGTCTCACCACCAACGAAGCTCGGGGAGGAGACGGTACGCCGGCGGCCTCCTCCTTTGTCGGCGCTCGCCGGCGTAGCAGTTCGAGCTTCAGACTTTCTTCACCGTGCTTCATCGTCCAGTTGTGATTCGATCGAAAGATCGGCTTCAGTAGAAACGAGAGCTTATCAACTATTGGTTTGTTCGCGCGAATCGTCCAATCGTAGGTTACGTTGACGAACGGACCGTCCTGCTGAAATTTCCAGATGCCTTTTCCTTCAAGGTCTCCGGTCGCGTCCATGGTAAAGCCATTTGGATAGCGCGATTCGGTGGTGAGAAAGTTGATGCGCAAGGTGTAAGGCAGCCAGCCCCCGGCGCGCAGTCGGATGAGCTTGCCGACGCCGCCCTCAACGCCCGGCTCGAGTTCTTTCACTTCGAAGTAGACACTGGGCCACCACAACGAGAGCGACAAGGCATCTTCGAGAATGTCAGCAACCTCTTTGACAGTGCCTTCGACACGCCAGCGGTCGATGAAGTGATAATCATTTGTGGGCATGCGGAAATTTGACGACAGGTTTCAGGCGCGATGTTAAATCGAGCGAGCCGCGTCGGCAAGCAGCCAGGGATCTGGCACGGTCTAATTTGAGCCGGGGAGTCCACGTGTGGACTTTGTGTCAGTTTCTTTAGTGTCATAAGTTTGCTTCATTCATCTGCGGCAGGTCGGTAAGGTCATTCTTCGATTCTGAAAAACCAGAGGAGAAGAACATGACGAAAAAAGTGCTGGCCTCGCTGCTTATCCTGGCGTTCGCATTAACTATCGCTCAGGGACAAACCAATACCGATGCCTCTCAGCCGTCGATACACGATTGGCAAGGTCTGCGTAACCTCAAGCCAGGCACGAAACTGTTCGTTCAGACAAAACAAGGGAAAGAAATCGAGGCTAAATTCGTCGACGTTGCGGGCAGTAAGCTAAGTCTGTCCTACGGGTTCAGTATTCTCAGCTTGGAACAACCCGATATTCAAAGGGTCTACGCCCAAAAAGGGCGCTCGTCGCGGAAGAAGGTGGGGATCATAGGGGCCGTTTTTGGTGGTATTGCCGGATTGGTAATAGGAGCGAAAATAAGTGCCGGGATAGATGCAAGAGAAAGGGAAAAGGGGCCGCCGTTTCAAGATGCTCTAACAACCGGTGGGGCCACTGCGATTTATTCGATGCTTGGCGGCGCGGCTCTGGGTTACGGGATTGGTCACGTGCTCGCTGGCAAACGAAATGGCAAATTGCTCTATGAGTCGAAGTAGGTCTTGTTCGAGTCATTCTAATAGATGCATTAGATAGCTCAGGACGTGCCAATCAACGATGGCAGTTGATGGTTCAGCTAAAGACCGCGTTCAATATGTTCGCGTAGTTCAATGGTCGAGCGTTTGGGATTATGCGAAAGATGGGGCGACAGAACCATGAGGAATTTGACTGGCGACCACCGCGTCGGGCACTTGCAGCGTCAGGCCTTTCCTTCCAGCCGCCTTCGGGCGCACTGAGTTGGTCAGAAGCCCGCGTGTCGGCAAGGGCTCCGCTCGCCTCACTGGGTAACCGCCGTCCGACTGCGCCCAATTCTTCATCACGAGTGCTTGCTGGTTTGGCCCTCCCTGACGGCCGGGCTTCTGACACCGGGCGCGGATGCTTTGTTGTCATCGATGAAATCTCCGGCAATCCGCCGGATTTCATCCAGAGACGAATCAGAAAGAATTGTAAAGAGACTAACCTCGCAGCCGGCCGGCAGCTCACTCATCATTACTGAGTCGGTCACTACCAGAGCGGCGGATTTGAGGCCTCTCTGCCACCCGCGCTCCTGTGCATTACGAATGCTGAGCGAGTCCGGGTCGAGCCCGGCCGCAACCAGAAGCGCGCGCCCCCAGCGCAAAAACTCCGGCCAGCGAGATACGACGGCAATGAGCGCGTCTGCGCCGGGCCGCGTTCTGCCTTGCAGGGATTCAGATACTGACCGGGACTGCAACGCCAGCACATCAGCCCCGGATGGTAGGGCGGCGCGAACGCGGTCTATCTGGCCAAACATCGCAACCGGCAGCGCTCCGGTCAACAAATCGACGCGACCACAGTCGTCAGGGGCTGCACCGTCTGTGCGAGCTTTCGTCGCTGATTCAATTTCAGTTACCAGGATTCGTCGCAGCTCCGGATCAGGTTCGATTACCAGAAAATGATCCGGTGGTTGCTGCGCCAGCCAGTGTTGTAAACGTGTTTGGATTTCGCCGAGGGAATGCCCTTTGGCGCGCGCTGCCTTGAAGAACTTGGCGATCGTTTCGTCCAATCCGTGACCGGCGTCGCGAATCTGTTCGGATGAGCGCTCGCAAACATAAACACCACTTCCTTTGCGAACTGCGACCCAACCGGTTCGGTGCAGTTCGCGATAGGCGGCGCTGACGGTGTTGGAATGAATGCGAAAGCGACGGGCCAGCTCGCGCGTGCTGGGCAGCTTTTGTTCTACTTTAAGATCACCGCTTACGATTCCCAATCGTATCTGCGTGACCAGTTGCTCGCGTAGAGGCACCTCGCTGCTTCTTGAAAGCCACAGCCGCATAGTGCGCGGAGAATATCACAGGCGGACAAGCAAGCCTCCCGGTTACGATGTTGGGTAGTGCCCTAGTTTGATTTCGTGTTGTCTTTCCCTGAGCAAGAACGATCCACGAAATCACACGAAATGGGCACGAAATAACGTTTCGTGTGGCTTCGTGGATCGTCTTAACTCCCATGAGGGTTTCAAAACAGGACACCACCTGAATATTGCTAAAACTGGAACTTAAACTGCTTCGCCGGGTTGTTTCAATAACT
>JAWWPL010000519.1:0-6674 GCA_033850605.1 Blastocatellia bacterium
GCGCCGTCAAAGTCCGGACCGAGGCCGACGTGATCGATGCCGGCAACCTTCACGATATGATCGATGTGATCGATGAGCTTTGACAGCGGCAGAGGCGGCAAAGGATATTGGGCCTCCAGCTTGTCACCTTCTTCGGCCAGGCGCTCCGGATCGTCGGCATACTTCAGACTGAGTGCCTCTTGCTGGGCTCTCAGGCGCTGGCCGCGTTCATCGGCCTGTGGCGAGACGGTTTTCTGATCGACAAACAGACTGTAGAAATTTACCTGCACCACGCCGCCGTTTTTCGCGATGCGTCGCAGCAGATCGTCGGGAATGTTTCGCGGCACGTTGCTGAGCGCCCGGGCAGATGAATGTGACGCGATGATCGGCGCTTTTGATACGTCGAGCGCGTCACTCATGGTTTTGTCTGAGACGTGGGAAACGTCGACCAGCATTCCCAGACGATTCATTTCGCGCACAACCTCCTTGCCAAAATCGCTGAGGCCGTTATGTTTCCTCTCTCCGCGGCCCGCATCGGCCCAGTCGTTGGTGTTGTTCCAGGTTAGCGTCATGTAACGGACGCCGAGTCGATAGAACTCACGCAGTGTGGGCAGGGAATTTTCAATCGCATGGCCGCCTTCGATACCCATCAGACAGGCGATCTTGTTTTGCGCTTTGGCGCGGCGAATCTCGGCAGCAGTCGTGGCAAACATCAAGTCATTCGGATGTCGCTCAACCGCGCGATAGACCGAATCGATCATGTCGAGCGTGCGCCGGGCCGCGCCGCCGTGCGCGACGTACCACGGCTTTATGTAAAGCGAAAAGAATTCGGCAGTCTGTCCGCCCTTTTTCATGCGCGCGATACTGGTGCGATACGGCGCCGGCGGGTCACCGGCGAGATCGTAATCGTCGTTGGTCATCGACGTCGTGATGTCGTTGTGCGTGTCGATGACGATTGCCCGGCGATGGATCGCCAGCGCTCGCTGCCAGAGAGCTTCGTCGCGTCCGGGCCTGGTCTGGCCAGAGGATCTTTTTGTTTGCGCCGGCGGCTTCGCGGGTTGTGTGGCGCGTTGCGCGCCGGTCGGGACTGGGAATAAGAAACAGGAAAGAACGAGCAGCGAAGCCAGCAGAGACAAAAGCAGTGGTCGTGTTTTCATGACTAAGACATTTACCACAAAGGCACAAAGACACAAAGAGCATGCTCAGATCGCTCATGAATGATCGGAGCGCGGACATCCTGTCCCCCTGAGCGCGTAGCGCGAACCGGCCTGGAATGTGATGATCTTAGGTTGAGCATGCTGCGCACGCTGGCGGACTGGATGTCCGCGCTCCATTCCAGGCGTTTAACCCGTGCGCGCAAGTGTGGCGAGCCACGTTGATGGGTCAATCCTGGAGGAGTAAATGAATTAATGTGAAAAAATACTTCATTAGGCTTGCCGTAACCCTTCTCACCGTTGCGATAGGAACAAGCGCAACAGAGATTACAAACAGCCTGAGCAGATGGGCTAGTTGGCGAAACGCGCAATCGGGGATAGTCGCTGAGTTCCGACCATCGGACCAATCGGAACTGCGGAGTCTGTCCCCTCATGACATCAAGTTTTTCATCAATCACAATCCCGGACAGAGATTGGTTGACCTCTGGCAGCTTCTCAAACTTCCGAACCCAAAGTCGAGAACTAACGAACAGATTGGCCTTGACTGGTTTCCCGCGCGCTGCAACAACTGCCAAGCGGAGGTGTTCGAATACGATCTCGATGGTGAGCCGGGGAACGAGTCCTTGCTTAGAATCGCGGATGAGTCCGCGCAAGCCTGTCGCTACCTTGTTTTCAAATGGAATGATGGTTCCTGGAAGGTGTTAGGCCACATTGATTTTGAAAATGAGAAGTATCAAATGCCGCAACACACGGTCGTGTTGAGCGCCGGGAGAACGTGGCTGGTGATTAAGGGCCAGGGAGCGTCCGGTAGTGGAGTGGCGAGTTATTACGATTCGGTTTTCCTAGTTACGCCGACCGGTCTTATCGATGCCTTCAGTTATGTCTCTGAAGGCACTCAGTATGGCATGGGCTCCGATGCCAACCGCGAATTCAATGCCCGAATTCTGTCCTGCGCTCTCACGAACGACGTCGTAACTGTCGAGATCGAGTACTCTGTTACTTACGTCGGTGGAAATAATGTTCTCTTTACCAGGAAACAGAAAGTTGCTTTTAGGAAGCACCTCGGGAGTAGAACCAAATTGTATGACGCAGAACATTCCGACCTTTCCGAGAATGAACTCGAGGCGGTTTACAACATTGATTCTCTAACTGACGAAGCCTTCTTGAAGTACAATTACCGGGAACTCTCAGAGATAGCGGCTGGACGTGATGTCGCGCGGAGAGAGTGGTTGCGGGAGTTTCTCAAAAATTGCAAGAACACCATCGAAAACGTTCGCCTGCGGCAAATGCTGCCACAATGATGATATCTAAACCATGTCCATCCTAATCGCCGAAGACAACGTAGCCCAGCGCGCTTACCTGCGCGAGATACTCGAACGCGACTTTCCCTCGCATCAGCCCGTGCTCGAAGCTGCTGATGGTGAAGAGACGATCGCGTTGGCTCTCCAGCACAAACCCGCGGTTTGTATTCTCGACATTCAGATGCCCAAGCTTTCCGGGGTGAAGGCCGCGCGGGCAATCTGGCGCGACTTTCCCACGGCGCGGATCATTTTCTGGACGCAGTTTCCGCACGAGATCTACATCAACGAAATTCGCAAGATCGTGAAGTTGGTGGACCCGCCGCCGGCCTACGGCTTCATTCATAAGAACAATCCCGAATCCCGTTTCCTGCGTTTCGTCGCCGCCGTTTTGGAAGATGGCGCCGACATGATCGATCCGGCCTTCAAGGATTCATTCAAGCGTCCGCTGCTGACTGAGTTCGAAGCCGAAGCGCTTTACTATCTCGCCCTCGGTCTTTCGAACTGGGCGATTGCGCGCAAGTGCAGCCTCTCTCTGCGCGGGGTTGAAAGCCGGCTGGCCACCCTCTACGAGAAACTTTTCGTGTCGCTGCCTGAAGGCACGCCGAACGAAGCCTACGAAAAGCTCGCCTACAACGTGCGCACGCGCGCCTTCTTCGAAGCCTTGCGTCGCGGCCTGTTGAATAATGATGAGCTGGAGAAAGCTGCGGTGGAGCTGGAGGGGTGGCTTGATCGCGATCAGAAGAAGTTTCTTGAAGAGCAGAAGCGGACTTCAGTTAAGAAATAGTGCGAATCAAAGCCTTAACGCAAAGGACGCAAAGGTATTCGCAGAGGACGCCGAGGAAGACTTCTTTGCGACCTTTGCGGGGACCTTTGCGTTCTTTGCGTTTAAGAGTTGTTTGCATTTTGGTGTTTGCTGCTTACTGCATACTTACTTCTGCGCCCTCCCTTACGGTCGGGCTTCTGACACAAGCGTTATCGCAAAATCAAACCGCTTCGCCTCAGGCCGTAGCATCTCCGTCACCTCCACCTGCGCCTTCACCTTCGCCAACACCGCCACCGAATCTGCATCAATGGGGCGCGGTAACGTCGTTTCACGGGCTGCCGTCTGATCGCACCCATGCGATTGCGCAGACGGAATTTGGCGTGACTTGGTTTGCGACCGATGGCGGGCTGGCGCGGTATGACGGGCGGCGCACGAACGCGATCAATGCTGAAGGCTTGCCCCCGGGCCGCGTGCTGGCATTGAAAGTCGATGATGCCGGCGCGCTCTGGGTCGGCACAGATAACGGAGCGGCGCGCCTGTTCAACGGCAAGTTCGACACGATCAAGGAAACGACGGGTAAGGTGATCACGGCGATCATTACGACCCAGCGCAATCGCGCAATCATGTCCAGCGAGAGCGGACAAATCTTTGACTGCCAGGTAACAACGCCGGGCGGAACGAATACGGCCAATCGACCGGGAGAAGGGACCGCAGGCCTGGCCTTCGCCGTAAAGACAATTCCTGATCAGCCTCTGCCAAGCGCCGACAAGGATCATCCGGGGCCTTTGAAGTTTACGAGTCTCGCGATGATCGGAGAGAAGCTTTATGCCGGCACCCAAAGCCGCGGTCTGGTCACGATTGAAAACGGCGAGGCAAAGGAAGTTATCAGTAAGCCGCGCAGTTACTTCATCAACGCGCTGGAAGTCGACGCGCACGGGCGCCTTTGGACCGGTGTGCGCGCCCGCGCTGAAGAGAGCGGATTTCTTGATAATGACGATCCACTGAAGCCCACGAAAGCAAACGTCTCCACAGGTCCGGTGACAGCGATCATCCGCGGGTCGCGAGATGATCTGTGGGTAGCCACCGACGGCCGCGGAGCTTTTCATTTCGAAGATCGCCGGCCGACGGAGCATTTCACTTTCGAAGGCACCGGCGGCGCTCTCCGTTCGGATCACATCTTTGGGGTTTTCGTCGACCCGGAAGAAGTCGTCTGGTTCGCGACCGACAAAGGTGTCTGCCGCTACGATCCGCACGCGATGCGCGCCGAAAACATCACCGACGATCCGGGAACGAATTTCGTGCGAGTATTGTGGCGGACGTCACACGGTCGTCTGCTCGCCGGCACGAATTCAGGTTTGTTCAGTTACGAGCAGGAAGGCAAGCACTGGCGCGCGGTCCCGGAGCTTGGCCGGCGCATCATCTATGGAATTAACGAAGACAAAAACGGACACGTGCTGGTGGCGTCGGCCAGCGGCCTCTTTGTTTCGCCCTCAGGTAACGAGCTGAGTTTTGCGCGCGCTGGCGCGGAAGACCGGTCGCCGCAAAACGACAGCGTGCGGGCAATCGTCAATGTGAACGGCGTAACCTATGTCGCCACATTCGGCTATGGAGTTGAGAAATTCGAGGGTGGGAGGCGTTCGCTGGTCTGGCCGGAACCGAATGCCGAAGAGCACTGGCGCGAAGTCGTGAGTCTCGGCGCCGACGCTAACGGAAGTCTGGTAATCGGGACTGCCAGCGCCGGTGCGTTTGTTTTTGACTTCAAGCGAACCAGCACTGACGGTCTTCTCGATAAACTAAAAGGCCTGGGGATCTGGTCGATTGTTAACGACGGAGCCGACACCTGGCTGGCGACTGATAAGGGACTCTATCTATCCCAGGGTGGTCAATTGAAGGAAGTCGTTTCGGGCATCAACGCTCGCGCTCTGGGCGTGGTTGTCGAACGTTCGCGCAAGCAGGTTTGGTGCGGCACACTGGGCAACGGCCTAATCAAAGTGGCGCTCGACGATCAGTTTGGCGCGATCGTCTCGCGCCTCGATGTCGAGCAGGGATTGCCTTCGCAACGCGTCTTTGCAGTGTTGTCAGAGCGAAACCGCGACGGCAGCGAAAGTGTAATTGCCGGTACGAATCGCGGTGTGGTGCGGTATGAGCCGGGACACGTCACCCCCACCGTGCTGCCGGCGCGCGTCATTAGTCAGCGAATTCACGAACAGTCTGAACTGCGTTCCGGCCTGAGACTGGATTATCCACAGAACAGTCTGCTGCTGGACGTCACGGCAATCAGCAGTCGTACTTTCCCCGAGCAGTTCCAATACGCGTTCGCGCTCTCTGACAGTTCGGGCAAAGTTATCCGAGAGAAGCTGTCGCACGATTCTCAGTTCCCGATGGAGAAGCTCAAGCCCGGCAACTACAAGGTGGTAGCCCGAGCGTTTACCAAAGATCTGACCGAGGCGACACCGCTGGCATTCGAGTTCGTCGTAGCTCGAGCGCCTTTTCCCTTGACCTCGACTGCGTTGGGCGTGCTTTTGTTGTTTGCCTTGATTGCTTTGGGCTGGGGATATTTTCAGAACCGGCGAATTCATCGCACCAGCGCCGCGCTGGCTTCGGCGAATCGCGAACTGGCCGATGCCCGTTTGCAGCTGGCCAATGAAACGGAAACCGAACGGCGGCGCATCGCGCGCGACTTGCACGATCAGACACTGGCTGATCTGAGAAATCTGGCGCTGCTGGTCGATCAACTTCCGGCCGGCGAACAGAACGTGCGCCCCAATCGGTCGCCGTCGGCGCCCGGCGCGCTGCGCTCGGAAATTGAATCCATTTCTCAGGAAGTGCGCCGGATCTGTGAAGATCTGAGTCCGTCGGCGCTGGAGAACGTCGGCCTGTCGGCTGCCTTGCAATTCGCTCTGGCGCACGCGGTCGAGCATGCCGCGCCTGAATGCAGGTTTCATTATGAGTTTTTCTGTGATGACGACCTGGATGAAAAACTGAATCTGTCGTCCAGCGTGCAAATCCAAATCTATCGCATCGCTCAGGAGGCTTTGAGCAATATCTGCCGCCATGCCGATGCCAGTCGCGTTAAGATGAGCGTCGCGGTCGCCGAAACCGCTGGGTTCGATTTGCAGATTGAAGACGACGGCCGTGGATTTGATGGAAGTGGCACAAAGCGGAAGCCAGGCCGAGGCGTGGCAAACATTCGCGCGCGCGCCAGTATGATTGATGCCGAAGTTCAGTGGAGCAAGAGCGAGGGTGGCGGGACGGTGTTTACGCTGCATAAGAAGATGCCGCGTGTTGGCGACGAATCGCAGGCTCGCGGCTCTGCCGCTTGATGTGCGGAAAGCCTCCGGCTTTCCGAAACTTACTTTTCCTTATCGAGAGGCTAGGCCTCGAAGGAAGTGGGGGCATAGCCCGGGTGATCATTTTGAACTTGATCGGAAAGGCGGAGCCTTTCCGCACATCAGGCGGCAGAGCCGCATCATAACC
>JAWWPL010000534.1:0-3454 GCA_033850605.1 Blastocatellia bacterium
TCCCTCAATGAAACTCTGCAGCCCCGGCGCAAGATTTAGGAGTGGGCTATTGAAAGTATTCTCAATCAGCGAGTGGACTTCTCGCGCGGGTGTGTTGTACTCGTATCGCACTCCGAACGACAGCGAGAGGTTGCGGCCCAGGCGCATTTCATCCTGAGCGAAAAAGTTGAGCTGATAGAAGCGCAGGCCGATCTCATCGGGGCCGCCCGTGCTGAGAGTCAGAAACAGATTATTAGGCGCGTCAATGGCAGCCAGGTCCACGGCTCTGATGATCGGATTCGGATCGTTCGCTGTCGGAAAGCGCGGGACTCCATTCGGGTTAAAGATCAGCCGCGGCGATCCGTTGAAGGTAACCAAAGGCCGATTGTTGCGGGGCAGCTCGCTGTTCAATTCGGTCCGGCGATTATCGGTACCAAAGGTAAAGCTGTGCTTTCCAGCGCGCAGGGTCAGTTGATCGGCTAACTGGTAAGTGTTGTTTACGCGACGCTGCGGAAAATTGAAGACATCCACGCCCAGCGGACTGAAGCCACCGACGACCACCTGCCCAATTGACCCTATTTCTTCTTCCACGGTGATGGGTTGTCTAACGTAAATCACCGGTCCGGTATTCGCGATTCCCACCGCGGCAGGCGCTGTCATGTTAACGAATTCGGCCGAGTTCAATAAGAAGGGGGCTTGAGGAAAAGCCAGACTGGGGACCTGGAACTGCGTATCGCGAACTTCGTCGAACCTGAGCCTGGTTCGTCCGTACGACAGGCGCAACTGATTGAAAACGGAGCGAGCGTCAGAGGCGCTCAGTTTGCTGTTCAGAAAGAAGGAGAAGTTTTGCGTCCGAATCTGTGGTTTCAGCGTCGAGAAGATTGCGCCACCCGTCACCGGAATTTCGCGCCAGTCATTAGTAAAGTTATAACGTCCAGTGATTGATTGCTCTTTCCCGCTGATCTTGAAGTTGTCGTCAATTTTTCCCGAGAACACTGTACCGCGCGCGCTAGCCGGCAACACCTGAGTGAAAGTGTTTGCGCCGTAGACGCCGCCGGGATTATTAGCAAAGGGAAACAGACTGAAGATGGCGCTTCCGTTTACGCTGGTGGGAAAGAATGAGGTAGGCAGGCCCGTGAAAGGATCCCGGAAGATTCCGGTTGCGCCAGTACCAAAAGCGCCTCGCTCTTCGATTCGTGGCACAGCAAAACTTTCTTCCTGACTCGCATTTATTACGTCTCGTTCAAAGGACAGAAAATAAAAAGTCGTATCCCTGCGAATTGGGCCACCAAGAACGAACCCACCTTGGCCGAAGGTGAATGAATCTTTGTCGCCACTCTGGTTCTGCACCGTGAGCGGTTGCTGGCCGGTTACCGCTCCGGCGGTATTTCGTGTCTGGACCAGCACGTCCTGATTGTTCGCGCGGAGGGCCGTCACCGCGTTGCCAAACGTGGTATCAAAGAAGTTGCGCGCATTGAGTTGGCTTGAGTTGAAGGATCCGTAAACCGTGCCGTGCGTCTGGCTTCCGCCTGACTTCGATACTGCATTCACTTGCGCACCAATGTTTCGGCCAAACTGCGCCGGTGCAAGCAGCGTGATCACCTGGTACTCCTGAATCGATTCCAGCGACTGCGGTACCAAAGACACGAATCCCTGCCGCCGCACGCCAATGTCCTCGTCATTATTGTCAGAGCCATCTACGGTGAAATTATTTCCTCTCGAACGCAGTCCGTTAACCGAAAACTGTCCCGCCGAACCAACCCCGGCGCCCACGCCTGGACCAGCAACAGTGCCCGACGTTTGCGGCGGTGGGGCTACGCCCGGCAAGAACAAGGCCAGCTCGTCGAACGTCTGTGTTACCGTGATGCCACCGAGCGGAAGCGCGACAATTTCTTCCTCAGCAAATGATCCGCTGCGGCGGCCATCGGTTCGGTTAATGCTCGATCGAATGTCAGTGTCGGCCACGGTAAGCGCGGGCGTGGGAGCGGGCACTGGTGTTCCCGCGGCCGCCGCGGGATCGAGCGATACCGGTACGGGCACGACTTCACCTGTGTATGTAATTCTGAGGCGCTGAGGTACTTCACGAGTTTGATAACCCGGCATAGAAACACGAACGATATAGTTTCCGGGTATCAGCAATCCCTGGAAGAAACGACCGCGGTAGTTAGTTTGAAGTCTGAAAACGATGCCCGTCTGTTGGTTGACGATCTCAACATTCGCCCCCTTGAGGGGCACTCCAGTCTGACTGTTACTGACGTTTCCTTCGAATGCGCCGGTGACGGTATCTTGACCCCTTGCGAAAGAGCAGACGCAGAACGTCAGAGCCAACAACAGTATTAGACGAGCTACTGAAAGATCCTTAGACATCTGAATATATATCCGTCGGTAATCTGCAGCTGGAAGCGAGTCCTGGTTTTTCCTTTTCGTCCATTTTGTCACGGAAGCAATAGTAGTAGTTGTGGGGCTGGGAACTCGGATCGAGTCGATTTATCCACTAGTCTTCAAGAGCTCGCTGAGAGGCGTTATCGTCGACCATTAGTCGCGGTGCGTGCAATCATGAACCGTTCAGCTCCACCTTCGCGCATGTTGAAAACCCTGGGTCGTTGGACACGCTTTTCGTCGGGCTCAACCTCTTCCAGTTGTTTTCCGGCCAAGCTCTTCTGTGTTGCGATCCGCGGCACCCGCTCAGTGGCAAAGTTAAACCACTCGTTCAGGAATATCTGTCCGTTATGGTCCAAATCGGCCAGGCCGGATTTGATGCCTTCCTCCACCAGTGCATAGGCGAGATAGCTGTGCTTCAATCCTGCCGACTCAAACGCGACCTCATCACTTTGCGAAGCTGTTAGGACATACATTCCCTTTTCGTAAGCCAATTGCGCGACTCCACTGGTATTCATCGGACCTCGCCGCTCTTCATCGGCCTTGAGTATCTGACCGGAATTGCAGGCATCTATGATCACGAGCAGTTGACCGACGTCCATCGGCTTCAAAACCTCTTCAAGCTCTCGGTCTGAAATACTGTGAGACAGGACGAGTGTTAGCGCCGAATCATCCAGAGCGGACCTTAAACCATAGTAGCCAAGGTCATGTGGGATCAGATAGAAGCGATCCTCTTTCGCGGTTCCGTGACCAGAGAAATAAAAGATCACTGCATCTTCGGGCTGCGCCGCTTTGATCTTCAGCAGATCGGCGGGAACATCCTTCGGCAGAGGGTTCTTCACGGTCCCGGCTAACAATTTCAAGGCCAGCAGAATGTTTTCCTTGGTGGCATCAGCATTAAGCAGCGAGATGACTTCAATGGGATGATATTGACTCATCAACTCCTGCTGGCTCTTTAACTGCGCACCAATTTCGGTGGCATCGGCGACACTATAGTTGAGGTTGTACCGAGAATTCGCGTAATTGCCTACACCTACCACGAGCACGTAAGCAGTGCCCTCACGTCGCAGCGTCTCCGGACCATGGATCGATAACT
>JAWWPL010000014.1:0-4681 GCA_033850605.1 Blastocatellia bacterium
GAGCCAACGCGTGACGTGAGGCAGCCGCGCCAGAATCGAGTTCACATTCCAGGTAGCAATTTTCATTTTGTATATCCAACTGCCTGCAGGTAGCAGCGGTATCGAGCAACCCGACGTTATGAGGTCATCAGTACCGCGAGGATAATGGATCGCGGACATCCTGTCCGCCTGAGCGCGAAGCGCGAACAGCCTCTGAACAAAGACATTAGCGACTGAGCGTGCTGCGCACGCTGGCGGACAGGATGTCCGCGCTCCATTATCGCTCGCGGTACCGACCTCATAACGTTGGGTTGCTCAATACTGCTGCTACCTGCAGGCAGTTGGATATACAAAATGAAAATTGCTACCTGGAATGTGAACTCGATTCTGGCGCGGCTGCCTCACGTCACGCGTTGGCTCGAGGCTGAGCAGCCTGACGTTCTTTGCGTCCAGGAAACGAAATGCACGGACGACAAGTTTCCCTCGCTCGAAATAAAGGCGCTGGGTTATGACTGCGTAATGCTTGGCCAACAGAGTTACAACGGTGTGGCGATTATTTCCAAAGCCGGCTGCGCCAGCGTCCAGCGCGGCTATCCCAATGACGATCCATCAAGCCAGGCTCGTCTGCTTTCGGCCGACATCGCCGGTGTGCGCATCATAAACATCTACATTCCCAACGGGCAGTCGGTTGGTTCGGAAAAATATCAATTCAAGCTGGAATGGATGAAACAGCTACGCAGCTTTCTCGACCAAGGTTACGACACCAATACTCCGGTGCTGCTCTGTGGTGATTTTAATGTCGCCCCCGAAGATCGTGACGTGCACGACCCGCGTTTGTGGCAGAACCGCATCCTCTGTAGCGAGCCGGAAAGAGCGGCCTTGCAGCACGTGAAGGACTGGGGCTTCACCGACACGTTTCGCCTGCACACCGAAGAGGGCGGCCATTATTCATGGTGGGATTATCGGGCCGGGGCTTTTCGTCGCAACCTCGGACTGCGAATCGATCACATATGGGTTTCGCCGCCGCTCGCTGCACGCAGCAAGACGACGGTCATCGACAAGGAACCACGCAAGTGGGAGCGCCCGTCCGATCACGCCCCGGTTGTGGCAGAGTTCGATTAAGATTCTAAAAAGCTTCCCTGAAGACAGTCCCGGGGCCAGGCAATCACAGTCAGAGGGTGGCTTTGTCACCGCAAAGATGTTTCAGACAGCTGAAGATCCGAATGGCTAATTCGAGGTAAGTTCCGCGGTCTTCTCGGTAATGTCTTTCTGGGCCCACTCGTTATCGCGTGAAGCTTCGCCGGCTTTGTGGCGCTTCGCTTCTTTCATGCGACTGACGAGGTCCATATGAGTCGAAAAGTAAGGCAAGCTTTTGCCTACGATCTCCTGCACTGAACTGAAGCCTTTGTCGGCCATGAACTTTGCCAGGCCTTCCTGAAGTTCATCGACCATCTTCACACCTTTGAGCATTACGCCGGTGCAAATCTGCACAGTCGAGGCACCCAGCAACATGAACTCGATGGCATCGTGCGCCGTCTCAACGCCGCCAATGCCACTGATTGAAACTTCCTTTGGCAAAGCGAGGGCGAGTTGGCTGACCATGCGCAAAGCGATTGGCTTTACTGCTTGGGAAGAGTAACCGCCCGGAACTGTGTAGCCTTCGACCGTGGGCATCGGCCGCAAGGTCTCGAGGTTGACGCCGATGACCGAAAGAATTGTGTTGATGGCTGAGATGCCATTCGCCCCGCCGCGAACCGCCGCCGTCGCCGGCTCTTTGATGTTGGTAATGTTGGGCGTCATCTTGGCCCAGACAGGGACCTTGGCCACCTCAGTCACCCATCCGGTTACTTCTTCGGTCAGGTCGGGATGCTCGCCCATCTCTGAACCCATCTTGCGTTCAGTCATTCCATGCGGACAAGAGAAATTCAGTTCGAAGGCATCGACACCGGTATCCTGGACCACCTCGGTCAGTTCCTGCCAACGAGCCTTGTCGTACTCTTCCATAATGGAAGCAATCAAGACGTGATCGGGATAGTCTTTCTTGATCTGACGAAATTCTTCGAGCCAGATTTCAATGGGACGATCTGAAATCAGTTCGATGTTCTGAAAGCCAATTACTTCACCGTTTGAGCGCGAGCGCAGTTTGCCGTAACGAGGGACGACGTTGACTACCTTGCTCGACTCGAGACTGACCGTCTTGGCCACGGCGCCGCCCCAGCCGGCGTCGAATGATTTCGCGATTACGCGCGCGTTGGTTCCCGGCGGGCCGGAACCGAGTAAGAATGGGTTGGGGAACTTAATACCGTTAACTGTAATTGAGAGATCCATGTTTTTACTCCTGCTAACCTAAAAGCCCTTCGGCGAGCCAGCGTTAAGGAACCGAGCAGCGGCGCCGTTCGGCTTAAAATGTTCTTTGACGACACTGTAAGGAATAAAGCTCCGATCAAAAAAAGCCATTACGTGCGGAAAATCGACATAGACAACCAAACCGTTTGGCGTCAATGCCCAACCGGAGAGTTCAGACAGCTGTTCCGTAGAAACCAGGGGTTCATCCCGCTCTTTCGGCTTTCGTCCTTCGTCGCGCGCGCTTTCCTGCTCAAGGGCGGCCGCACGCCGGTCAATATCTGTGACCACATAATTTGCGATGGCGGTTTTGTAATCACTATCCGGCTTGAAGAGATCTTCCAGCTTGAGTTCTTTGTTACCTGCCAGATCGTAGGTCAATGACCAAAAGCGGTTGTTCGGATGGGCGCCGCCTCCATCGTCATACTCCGTCATCTCGATACTGACTAGATCATTGGTGCCGAGCAGAATGTTGTAGTTTGTTTCGAAGCTTCCCCGACCATCTATGGGCGCAAAACCTTTAATCGCTTCCTGGACCAAGGCGAGAATCCGCCGATTGAAGTTCTGTGCTCCGGCACTCAACGGCCCGCTGCCGGTTATCTGGGGATAAGAAACACTAACGCCGGTCTTCCGGTTGGTGATTGTCTTAGGCTTTATTTGCAACCCATTTGTGAATCCGAGGTGCTGCTCGTCCAGCGTTACGAAAGCCTCGCGAGTTCCGTCCGCTTTTGACCAGCTACACTGGGAATCTATTTCGGCGGCGAGCTTTCGCTTGCAGATGAATTTGCCCGTCTGTTTACCCTTCGCGCCGAATTCCGCCAGTTCAAGCTGACCCTGATCGCCCAGATGGCCGGTGAGTTTGAGATCCTCTCCGACACTATCGTAGAAGTAGGTCCCCGTAACGTTGTTGCCCTGGATATTCAGACGCATTTGAATATGAGAGTTGCCAACCGAGCCGCGATAGACTTTTTCAGTTGTGGCGGGCTGGCCGACTGCAATTGTGCCCAAGCTGAGAAGGCCGAATACCAGCACGGTATTCAATGTTGAGATTGCGTTACTTGTCCTCATAACCTTCTGCTACTTGATATAGGGCCGATAGGACCTGTAGGACGTATTACAATTCAGCGTCAGCTTCGATCTCTATGAGCATCCGTTCATCGATTAGCGCGCTTACTTCTACCATTGTCGTTGCCGGCATGACGTCACGCAAAAACTCGCCATGGGCGCGCCCGTATTCTTCCCAACGCGAGATGTCGGTTACGAACATCCGCGTGCGCACGATGTGCTCGAGTCCGGCTCCCAGACGATGGAGAGCGCTCTCGATATTCTTCAAACACTGGACACTCTGCGCGTAAGCGTCGCCGATCCCAACAATCTCACCGTCATCGCCAAGTGCCGTGGTGCCGGTAACGTAGATACGATTGCCGACGCGAACAGCACGCGAATAACCGACTATCGATTCCCACTTCGCGCCGGAAGATATCTTTTGTCGTTCAGTCACTATCATGCGGAGCCCTCCCTAACGGTCGGGCTAATGCCCCACGCACCCGGTCGCTACCGCTCCCGGTACTGACCTCAGGACTACCGGTTCGGAGCTACTTCCCGGTCATTAGTCGGCCACGAGTTGCCCGTAGCTATCGGGCCGGCGGTCGCGGAAGAATTGCCAGGTGTTGCGGACTTCGCGAATTAGATCCAGATTTAGATCAGCGACCACGATGGCGTCCTCGTCGCGCGGCGCCTGGGCAATTATCTGGCCGCGTGGATCACAGAAGTAGCTCTGGCCATAGAACTCGCCGATGTCCCAGGGCATTTCGTGGCCGACGCGGTTAATCGCGCCGACAAAGTACCCATTGGCGACGGCATGGGCCGGTTGTTCCAACTTCCAAAGATACTCGGACAGTCCGGCGACAGTGGCGGAAGGGTTAAAGACGATCTCGGCGCCGTTCAATCCCAGAGCGCGCGCGCCTTCAGGGAAGTGACGGTCATAGCATATATAAACGCCTATGCGTGCGTAGGCGGTATCGAAGGCGGGGTAACCCAGATTGCCCGGACGGAAATAGAATTTTTCCCAGAAGCCTGGATTGACGTGCGGAATGTGGTTCTTGCGATACTTACCTAGATATTTCCCATCAGCATCGATGATGGCGGCCGTGTTGTAATAAATGCCGGTGATCTCTTCTTCGTAAATCGGCACGATGATCACCATGTTGTGTTGCTTGGCCAATTCCTGCATCAACCTGGTAGTTGGACCGTCAGGAATCTTTTCGACAGCCTCGTACCAGCGCACCTGCTGTTCGGCGCAGAAGTAGGGCGTGGTGAAAACTTCCTGCATACAAAGAATCTGCACACCCTGTTTGGC
>JAWWPL010000066.1:0-4675 GCA_033850605.1 Blastocatellia bacterium
AGTAAACAGACAGCAGACCCACGCCACCGCAGATAAGCGAGATTGCGTGCACTGTCTTGCGACTCGTCGCCGCCGCTAATTTCGGCAATAGAAATGCGATGACGAAGCAAACTATCGAGTAGATAGCAAAGGCATTGCCGCCCCATTCCTGGCCCAGTGCAAAGCGAGTGTCGCCGGCATTCCTGGCGCCAAAAACATGATAAGAGGTGGTTAGGCCAAAGAACATCCACATGCAGAACAATCCCAGCCAGGTAAACATCTGAACGATCGCCAGCTGCTTCATCGTCTTCGGCATATTAGTGAAGGCGCTGGAAATCTCTCGCAGCAGTTCGGCTATCACTCGGAATATTTTTGCGAGACCCGTAGCGTCGCCGTAGGTCTGCTTACGCACGCGCTCAAACTCCTGGATGTTTTCGGGTGGGTATTCTTTGGTCGTGAAGACCGTCCACAGCACGGCCAGCAGAAAAACGACGGCCCCGATCTTGAAAGAGTACTGCACCGTAAGGGGAATGCCGCTGAGAGTTGTGCCAATCACACCCAATTGCCTGAACACCCAGGGCAACGCGTTCGCCATCGTCGCCCCGATGCCGATGAAGAAGCTTTGCATTACGAAGCCAGCGGTTCGTTGCTCGACATTCAGTTTGTCGGCTACAAAGGCGCGGAATGGCTCCATGCTGACGTTAATGCTGGCATCCAGAATCCAAAGCAGTCCCGCCGCCATCCACAGCGCGGAAGAATCCGGCATGAAGAAGAGCGACACGCTGGCGAGGATGGCGCCGGCAAGGAAGTAAGGGCGGCGACGTCCCAGCCTGTTCCAGGTTCGATCGCTCATTGAACCTATGATGGGTTGCACCAGCAGCCCTGTCATAGGTCCCGCGAGCCATAGCAGCGGCACGGCATCCGGACTGGCGCCAAGATAGGTGTAAATGCCGCTCATGTTGGCAAGCTGCAGACCCCAACCAAACTGGATCCCCATAAATCCAAAACTCATGTTGAAGATCTGCCAGAAACTCAAGTGTGGTTTTTGCATTTCGCCCCTCTCAATCTCGTTTAGAGGCGGGCGTCGCCCGCCGACCGATTTCACCTATATCTTGAAGGTTCTGATCTTTGCTGAAAGGCGGGCAACGCCCGCCTCTAAACGGACAGAGTTTACCTCGCGTACAATCCAATATCTTCCACCACCACATCCCGATCGAGCGACAACACGTACATTAACGTGCGCGCCATATTCGACACATGAATGAATCCGGGTTTTGGCGTGGCATCGGCGGCGCTGTTTTCCACATCGACCAGGCCGGGGCAGAAATTGAAAACGCGAAGATTGGCGTCGGCCTTGCGCACATGATCGCGCAACGCCTCAGCGTATCCCAGCAAGCCAAACTTCGACGCGCAATAGGACGGCACGTCCGCATACCCATGCTTTCCTGCCTGTGAAGAAACATTGATGATGTCGCCAAATTCATTCGCGATCATGAACGGCAGAGCCGCTCGCACCAACTGCATCACACCACGCAGGTTGGTGTCCATCACTTTGTCCCAACCTTCCTCCGTAATCTGATCTACAGTCTCAGGAACTGCCAGACCTGAATTGTTAATAAGTATGTCCAGGGTTCCGTGTTGCTTAATTACCTGGCCCACGAGGGCGTCGACCAGGCGGCGTTCGCGAATGTCGAATACGCAGGGAAAGACTCTCTCTGCACCGAGCTTTAGATTAAGTTCTTCGGCCGTATGTCGCAGCACGTCTTCCCGGCGCGAGGCGACGACTACGCGGGCGCCGGCCGTCGCCAGGGCTTCGGTAAATGCGCGGCCGATGCCGCTGCCGCCGCCGGTTACCAGGGCCACCTGATCTGAGATAGGTTTGTTCTTGAGTGCCATTGAAGAAAACGTCCCTAAGAGCGAATTGATGAACGGCGCCGGAGGTTAATGCCGCTATTGATTCGCGAAGATGGCTGCGGACCGTGCCGCGAGCGTCACTTTCAGGCGGCGATCTTTTACTTGCGCATAGTTTCGCAGGTTCAGTTGATCTCTTAGATCTTCCCGATCCGAGAGTCCTGCTGGTCCCACATCAAACTCGATCGTGGCGGCTTTCGTATCGTTGTTAATTACGATTATCGCGTTATCAGTATTGAATACGACTTTCCCAGCCGCGGGCTTAATCTTGCGAGCATATGCATACTGCTTTTCGGAAACGTAGAGATTGATCAGCGTGCCCCGCTTAAGCGGATCGAGTTCGCCACGCAAATGCGTGAGCCTTCGGACGTACTGGTACAAATCCTCTTCTCCTTTACTTCGCCCCGCACTCGCAAAAGCATTCCTCTTATCGCCAGGAAAACCGCCCGGAAAATCAGCGCGCGCGGTTGGCTCGTCCGGACCGGTCATCCCGAGTTCGTCGCCATAGTAAAGCTGCGGCACACCCCGGGTCGTCAGCACAAATGCATTCGCCAGTTTAAGCCCGGCGATGGTGGCGCCCTGCTCGCTCATGAAGCGCCCATCATCATGGCCGCCGAGTAGTGTGACCAGGATGTTAGGGTTCGGATAGAGATAATCTTTCGCCAAGGTCTTGGGGACTTCATCGAGGTCCTTGCCTTCGGCGAAGGCGTGTCGAATTGGATAGAAGACGGGAAAATCCAGCAGCGAATCAAGACCCGAGTCTGCGCCGTCTCGCACCACGCCACCCTGGAAGTATGAAGCATGGACCACGTCACCGTCCTTTACTTCACCGACGACAGTAAACTTTGGATACTCGCGCTTAATTGCGCCAGTCCATTGGCGCCAAAACGTATTCGGCACATATTGCCAAGTGTCCATGCGTATGCCATCCAGCCCGGTCACCCCAATCCACCAGAGCGTGTTCTGGATCAAATAGCGCGCAACTTCCGGGTCGTGCTGATTCAGATCGGGAAGAAAATCGAGGAACCAGCCCTCCATCGTCTCCTTTTTCAAACTCTCTACCGGGCGCGGATCGTGAAGCGTCCAGGTCTGGAAGACATTCTTCAGGTGATGCTGCCGGGTGCCGTTGAACCAGGTCGGCGTGGGCGGATCATCAACCCACGGATGATAGGGGCCGGTATGATTAACGACCTCATCCTGAATGATCTTCAGGCCCAGCCTGTGCGCGACTGCAACCAACTGACGTAGCTTCGCGAGATCACCGAAGTGTTCTTCAACAGCGTAGAAGTCCTGAGGATTGTAGCCGTGAAAACCGGTGCACGGCTTTCCTTCTTTGAGCTCAATTTCGTTCAGCCGATCATAGTTGTCATACCACGGCGTCAGCCATAGCGCGGTAACGCCCAGATCTTTTAAATAAGGCAGGTGATTGATTACGCCCTGCAGATCGCCGCCGTGATAATAAAACTTATCGGCTCGGTCATAGAGCCCGCGGGACTGCGCCGGATCATTGTTCGCAGGATCACCGTCACTAAAACGATCAATCATGATTAGATAGATCACATCGTCGGGCGAGAAACCCTGGAATCGCCCGGCCCGGGCCAAAGGTTGCAGGACTTCGAAGGGAGCTTCAGTCGACCCATCTGACGTTGTGATATGCAGACGCCGCGTTCCCGGCTTGGCTTGCGGATCGATCTGAACATCGGCGAACAGATATGTGCCCGCTGAATTTACGCTGGACGCGCCAATCCGCAGCCCCGGGGCGCCGCTGACGCGCGCGCCGCGGAGATTAGTGCCGCGCAACAAAACCCGCACCGGATTGATTGAATGGCCTGCCCACCAACTGGGTGGGTCCACTTTGAGTACCTGAGGAATATTCTGAGAGAAACAAACGTGCGCGGTTAATACGAACGTGAGCGATGCGAAGATGAGTTTGAACCCATAGGACGCGAAGGTTCGCGCGGAAGTCAGGCAGAAACAATCCAGTGCCTCCCTCTGCAGACGCATCTTGCGAGTTTGGATTTCAGTTGTTTCCGTCACTTCTCACCGCCTCCGCGACCCGGCCATACAATTCGGTCAAATGTCTTAGTCGCTTAGCCAGTTCATCATTCAAATCGCCGGCCTTGAATCGCCAGGACCAGTTACCCGAAGTGCTGTTCGGCAGATTCATCCGCGCCTCCGTCCCCAGTCCGAGCAAATCCTGCAAAGGCACGACGGCCGTATTGGCAACAGAGGACCAGACCGCACGGATAAAATCCCAATTGATCTCTTTACCATCCGTATTAAGGTACTGAAGACAGAATTCGCGCTCTATTTCAATCTGGGCGCTGTCGCGGGTTGAACCTTCACCGGCGACGCTTTGGAACCAACCCACCGTGGTGTCATTGTCGTGCGTGCCGGTATATACCACCACATTCGAATGATAGTTGTGCGGCAGATCGTGGTTGCCGGAGTCGCTGCTAAACGCGAACTGTAAAATGCGCATCCCCGGAAAGCCGCAATCGTCACGCAGCTTTTCCACTTCAGGAGTAATCACTCCCAGATCTTCGGCGATGATTGGCAGTTCCCCCAACGCGTCACGAATGGCTTTGAACAATTCCCTGCCCGGAGCTTCGACCCAACGGCCGCGTTCGGCAGTCTGGTCGCCACCAGGAATCTCCCAGCAGGCGACAAAGCCGCGAAAATGATCGATACGGACAATGTCGACTGTTTGCAGAGTCGCTTTAACTCGTTCGATCCACCAGGCAAAGCCGTCGTCCAGCATTCGCTCCCAGTTGTAGAGCGGATT
>JAWWPL010000139.1:0-4570 GCA_033850605.1 Blastocatellia bacterium
AAGGCGTTGAGACATGATGGAAACCTCTTTCCAAGGCATGATGTTCCTCCTTTTGGAACACTAAGCCTTACCAGAATGTGTTTACCATGTCTCCGAACAGGTGTTTATGATGTCCCCGGTCTATACAGGCTGGAGGCCGTAGTCCCTTTGGGACATCACTGAAAATTCCCGCTGCCAAATGACTGCAATTTGACTCTTGAGGCGAAGCCACATCAGGCGGCAAAGCCGCGCCACTTCCATGACGCCGTACACTCCCGTCTTTAGAGATGTTAAAGTGTTCCGCAATGTGGAAGTTCGCGAATCCCATCAAGCACCGAATACCCGATACCCGCTGGCCCTCCGCGCAAGAAGCCGCGAACTCACTGTTGTTTCAACCAATCAGAATTGGTCCGCTCGAGTTGACTGCTCGCACCTGGGTGCCTGCGATGGTGCCCTGGCGCGCTACTGAAGATGGCTTTGTCACCCTGGACAACCTGGATTGGTATCGACGCTTCGCCGAAGGCCACCCGGCTGCCCTGGTCGTCGAAGCTACGGGCATTCGCGATATTCCCAGCGGCCCGCTCTTACGAATCAGTCACGATCGATTCCTGCCCGGACTCAGGCAACTGGTAGATACCGTGCGCACAGCGAGCGACGGCCAGACCAAACTCTTCATCCAGATTATCGATTTTCTGGCGGTCAAGCGCCGGCCCGACCGGGCGAAGTATTTTCAGCGCTTTCTGAAGATCACCGGACATCATCGCGAAGCAATCGCCGAAGCTACCGCGGATTCAAGCTGGATCAGTGCTAACGAAACTGCCGTGCGCGAATTTCTCAAAGACGCGCCCGATAATGTCATTGCACGCGTTTTAAACGAACGCGAGATCGAATCACTGCGCTTCGGTTATCGCGAACGCGTTACCGATACGAATCTGCCGCACATCCGCGAACTGCCACAGGTCCTGCCGGTGATCTTTGCCGACGCCGCGCGCCGCGCGCGCACCGCTGGATTCGATGGCGTCGAGTTGCATTATGCGCATGCGTATACGATGGCCGGATTCTTAAGCGCCTTGAATGATCGTGACGATGAGTACGGAGGGCCACCGGAGAATCGCGCGCGCTTGCCGCTCGAGGTATATCGCTCAGTGCGCAAAGCTGTGGGCGGAGACTATGTAGTGGGGACGCGTTTCCTCGGCGATGAAGTAATCGCCGGAGGCAACCGGATCGACGATGCTGCTTATTTCGGCGTGGAGTTCGCGAAAGCCGGGATGGACTATCTTTCGATCTCGAAAGGTGGAAAGTTCGAAGATGCCGAGCAACCAAAAATCGGTCAGGCCGTCTATCCGTACACTGGCCAGAGCGGCTACGAGTGCATGCCGACGACTCTCTCTGATGCACGCGGACCGTTCGGACGCTCAGTGCCGCTGGTCGCGGGAATCAAACACGCGGTAAACGCCGCCGGATTCACTACGCCAATTGTCGCCACCGGCGGGATAACTACATTCGAACAAGCTGAAGCAATTCTGCAAAGAGGTGATGCCGACATTGCCGGATTAGCGCGCCAAGCTCTGGCCGATCCCGACTGGTTCATCAAAGTGAAGCTCGGTCGCGGTGATGAAATTCGCCGCTGCACCTATACGAATTACTGCGAAGCTTTGGATCAGGCCCACAGGCAAGTGACTTGTAAGCTTTGGGATCGGAAAGAACTTAATGAAGCTGGGATGGCGATGGCGAGCGATGGAAGACGGCGACTCCTGCCACCGGAGTGGAAACGTTAATCCGCAGATTACACAGCGCTACCTGCGACTGCAACCAAAGCGTACCGGGGATCGCTTTCGTGTCGCTTCGTGTGGATTCGTGGATCGTCGCCCTCGCAACGACAATAGTACGATCCACGAAATCACACTAAACACCACGAAGTTCTTGTTGCTTTGCGGGGAACCTCGCCAGGAAAACAAAGTTGCACGTTTGTTTCACAGAGTACACAGAAACACTTTGGATGAGGTCAAATCGGATGACGCCGGCGTTTGGCTTTCTAGCCAGCGAACTTCTTATCTGTGAAATCTGCGGACCGTTTTTCATACTCCGCGACAAATTCAGGATCGCGCCGGCGCAAACTTTCCAGATCCACCTTGCCGCTCCGAGTCATCAGCACGTAAGCAAGTTCTACCGGCGTCAAGTGCATGTAATCTCTCGCCTTCTCAAACCAGACCATGCTTTCGTAAGCCGCCGCCTGATACTCCTCGATGATCGGCTTGCGCGTCGTTTCGAATTGCCGCAAAGCACCGGCGACGTGTGACGCTTTATCGAAAGATTGTTTCAGCGCAATTGCATCTTCCATCGCCAGCTTGGTGCCTGAGCCGATTGAAAAGTGCGCCGTATGCAGCGCGTCTCCGAGCAGTACGACGTTCTCAAAGCGCCATTGACCGTTCTTCACCAGCAGGAAATTGATCCATTTTGAGCTGTTTGAAAGTAATGGCTCACCACTTAGATCGTTGGCAAATACTTGGGCGAGATAGGCGCGCGTTTCTTCGTCAGATCTCTCGGCAAAGCGTGCGTTACTCCACGTCTGGGGATCGCATTCGACGATGAATGTGCTGGTTGTTCGATCGAACTGGTAAGAATGCGCGGCGAAGACGCCGGCCTCATTTTGGCGAAACGTCAGCGTTAATCCGCGAAAGAGTTGATTCGTGCCATACCAGATGTATTTGTTCGGCCGCACGCTGAGGTCGGGCCGGAGTGCTTCCGAGAAAGTTTGCCTGACAAAGCTGTTCACTCCGTCGGCGGCAACCAGCAGGTCGCTTTCGAGTTTCAGCGCCTCAAAGTCTTTGACCTCAGTTCGAAATCTGATTTCGACGCCAAGCTCTTCACAGCGATGCTGAAGGATTTTCAGCAGACGCAAGCGCGAGATGCCGGTGAAGCTATTACCGTGAATCGAGATCTTCTCGCCGCGATGAACGACGTCGACATTGTCCCAGGCCGCAAAGTTCCTTGTGATTTCGGCGTACGAGCGTTCATCGGCGGCGCGCAAGTTCGCCAGCGTCTTTCCGGAAAAAACCACGCCCCAACCAAAGGTGTCGTCGGGGCCATTGCGTTCATGGATGGTGATGTCGTGCGCGGCAGCGGCGCTCTTCATGAGGATGGCGAAGTACATGCCGGCCGGGCCGCCACCGATGATATTGATTTTCATTTCCCGTCGTCGACGGCAATCCGTGATGTGAGCGTCAACTCTTTGGAGTGCGCTAACTTCTCAGCGCTTTGTTCGTCGCGACTTGTCGCGACTGCCCTGGGCCTGAGTTTACGTGAAGGCTGCGGCGTCGAGCCGGCGCAGACCAAAGCGGCGACGAATCGCCGCACTGCAAAAGTTTGCGCTTCGTTCAGCTTGTCAGACTTAGCCTAACTCATCCAAAGCCGCGCCCAGTCTGTCGACTCCGATCTTGAACAACTCCGGCTCAGCACACATCCCAATACGAAAGTGTTGTGGCAATTCAAAGAAGCGCCCCGGCACGATTGACGTATCGTATTTCTGATGCAGCGAATCAGCTAGATCTTCAACCCGCCCCTTCAGCAGGCGCGGAAATGAGGTGGTGCCGGTCTCAGTGCGAACTACCTCCAGGTCCTCCCGGGTATCGAGGAAGTCATTGAGCACCGTGCGATTGGTTTCCAGGATCTTCGTCGCGCGCGCGACGAACTTTGGCAATTTGGTAAGTGCCAACACGCTGAGCCGTTCCGCAGGCTGTGGGCCTACTGCTCCAAACACATCATGCAGCAGTCGCATCCGCTGCGCCATGTCGGGCTCAGCCAGAATCCATCCACAACGCAGCCCGCTCAATCCATAACCTTTCGTGAGACTGGTCGTAGCGATAAATTCCGGGCCGAGATGAATCGACGATCGCGGCGCCGCTTCAAACATCGCTTCCAAATAAACTTCATCGACCAATACGCGCCCGCCGACGCTCCGGGCCAGCTCGCCGATTCGTCTCAGCGTTTCTTCCGGAACGATCACACTGCTCGGATTGTGCAGGTTCGTCAGCACGATCAAGCGTGTTCGCGCGGTGAGCCGGGTTTCAAGCGCCTCGACATCGATCCGAAATCCGTTCTCGAAAGATCTCGGGAAGCGTCTTACCTGGGCCCCGAAATATTCTGCGAGCGCCAGCAGGGGCTCGTACGTCGGCTGCTCGATCAGAACCTCGTCACCATGTTCCAGCGCTGCGGCCATGGCTAAGTGATTGGCCATCGAAGTGCCCCCGGAAATCGTGACGACAGACTCGGGCGCGACCTGGCTGTGCGCGGCCAACGCCTCAACCAGAGGCCGATACCCATACGAGTTATCGCCGTTCAGATCCAGATCATCGATCGTCGCATCCAACTCAGGAAAGGGCAGATTGAGGATGCCGCTTAAAGCGAGATCGTATTTCACTTTCGGGCGCGTCTTGGCCCACTGCATGTAGATGGATTGCGTGTTCATTTCTTTAACTGTAGCGCGAGCTGCCAGCTCGCGTCACTCGGCCATGATTAAACGCAAAGGGCGCAAAGTCTCTCGCAAAGAAACGCAAAGAGTTTGGTGCTAGGTTAATCCCTTGCGTTCCCT
>JAWWPL010000152.1:0-5316 GCA_033850605.1 Blastocatellia bacterium
CAAGGTGCACCTTCCGGCGAACATTTCTCTGGTGGAGCGCGACGCCTTGACCTGGGACGTTAAGTACACGCAGCGTTCCCGGGGACATTGCGAAACCATAAGCCAGATCGGCATGGCGTTGTCATTCGTCGGCAGTCGATTACCGGAGGGCGAACTCACTCGGCCCGGTTGCTCGCTCTTTATCACCGTTACTCTCCCGGATGGCACAATTTCCGCGGTAGTGAGCATCGTGTATTGGAGCCGTCTTGGTAGTAAGGGCAGGTCAAGCTGGCTGGTGGGGACGACAATCTCTCAAATGAGTGATGCCGATGCTGCCCGGCTCGCCGCCTATATTAAGAAACGCAAGGAAAAAGAACCCTACCTGGCTCTGGATTGATCAGCATAACTCCGGCGGTTCCTCGGCCGTCGGGACGTTTTGTAGCGTTGCGACCTGGAGAAGACAGTCAGGGTTCAAGCGCGAGGTGATGACCCTTGTTTGGGTGTAATCTTGCGGGCCGTTTGCGCCGGCATCACCCGCCCCCACTTACAGTCTGACTATGAAGTTCATGGGGATTGACTGCTCTAACTTCATGAATGATGCGCGGTCGGTTACACTTCAAGTCCAGGCAGACCAAATGAACTTCAATACTTACTTTCGTCTGGCTTCCTACGCCACAGTAGCCGCCGCGGCGCTGGCGCTGTATGTGGCCGGCGGGACGGGGCTGTGGTTGGCGGCGGCGTTCGGGACAGTCATGGTCGTGGCGTGGAAGTTCGAAGGTACGCGTTGGCAGTTCACAGAACGGACAGCGCTGATCATAATTCTCGTGTCATTGCCGATGTTCTACCTTGATTGGCGCCTGCTTCCTGGATTCCTTAACGTTCAATTCCTTGAGGGCGGAGCTTCCACCCGCGGCAGCGTTGAGGTAACCCTGCTGGCTCACCTGATTTCGTTTTTGTCCGCGGTCAAGATTCTCCAACGCAAGGGCGATCGCGACTGGTTCTTCCTCTATCTGATTTCGTTTTTCGAGGTGTTGCTGTCCGCTGGTCTCAGTGCGAGTCCGGTTTTTCTCGCGACGCTGGTCCTTTACCTGCTCAGCGCTTTGACTACGATTGTGGCCTTTGAAATTCAAAAGGCGCGGCGCAAAGTAACCGCCATCCAAACCAGACTCCTGGTTCCACCGGATTCGAGGCTGTTCCAGAAATTACCCCTGCGCCTTTGGCGCCGGCGTTATCTGGAAACGCGTCGCTTGCCGTTCGTGTCCGTTGGTTTGCTGGTCCTGATCATCGTCCTGGCTCTGCCGTTCTTTTTGATCGCGCCCCGCACCGCCTCGAGCGCGCTTAAACGCGGTGGAGGGGGCTTATCGGGGGTTATAGGCTTTTCCGACAACGTGACCCTTGGCGAGATCGGGCAATTGAAGCGCAACGACGAGATTGTGATGCACGTCCGTGTCGAGGACAGCACTCCACCGGCAGTGGGTTTGCGCTGGAGGGGCGTGGCCCTGGACGAATTCACCGGCCGCGGTTGGCTCAAATCATTCGACGCCCGGCGCTTTGAAGACAAGACGGATGATCGCGGGTTCTTCAAACTTGGCACCACTGAAGACGTCGCCAGACTAACCTCACAGACCTTCTTTATTGAGCCGATTGATACGCCCGTGCTATTTGGCGCGCCCCGCATCGTGGCCGTGCAGGGGCGTCTGCCCTTCCTGCGCGTCGATTCCGAAGGCTCAATTCAAACCCGGCCGCACGACCAGGACAAGGTTGTATATAAGGTTTATTCCGATACTGCTACGCCAGGGGCGGTTATACTTCGTTCCGATCCGCTGGAGTATTCGGCCCCGGCTCAACGCTATCTTCATCTTCCCAGCAATCTCGATCCTCGGGTTGCGGCGTTGGCGAAGGATGTAATTATCCGGGCTGGAGCGCGTAACGGCTACGATGAAGCCCGGGCGATTGAATCGCATCTCCGCGACAGCTATCAATATTCTTTGGATTTGAAGGCGGGCGGTCCCGATCCTCTCGCTGATTTTCTTTTCCACGTCCGTTCGGGACACTGCGAGTATTTTTCTACGGCAATGGCCGTCCTGCTGCGTACGCGCGGCATCGCCTCGCGCGTGGTCAACGGCTTTCTGCCCGGCGAATATAACGAAGCTTCCGGCGCCTATACCGTGCGTCAGAGCGACGCCCACTCCTGGGTAGAGGTCTACTTTCCGCAGACAAAATCCTGGGTGACGTTCGATCCGACGCCGCCGGCAGGCCGCACGGCGCGGGTGCGCACGGGACTGGCGGCGCAATTGAGCAAGTACAGCGAAGCACTCGAGTTGATGTGGTTTCAGTACGTGGTTGGTTATGACAAGCAGGAGCAGCGATCCTTGGCCACGTCTCTGCGAAAGGATCTTCTGGACTTACGGCGGGGTTCGTCTGACGCGCTCGATCGGGCAAGGGGCGCGCTACCGGAGTTGCTCCAACCTTTTCTGATAAGTATCGGCGGCCTCGGCGCGCTGGTGGTGCTGGTGCTGATCGGCCGGCGAGTTCGTCACTTCGGCTGGCGCCGCGGCCTGAAGGTCTGGCAAGCCGGCACTGAACTGGACAGTTCTCGGGTCGATTTCTATGAACGGCTGATCAAGTCGCTGGAAAAGCAGGGGCTTAAACGTGCGTCCAATCAAACCCCACTCGAGTTTGCTGCCTCGGTGGGTCTGAGTGAAGCGCGGGCAATTACGAACGCCTATAACCGTGTGCGCTATGGAGAAGAGCAGTTGTCCGCCTCGGAACGAAAACAGATCGAGTCGCTACTGTTTCAGCTTGAACGAACCCGGAGGCAGAATTGAAACGCAAAGGGACGCAGATGTTTCGCAAAGGTACGCAGAGAGGCTTTCGTGAATGCCGGTTAACCTTTGCGTCCCTCTGCGAAATCCCCTGCGACCCTTGCGGTTAATTGATCGTGCATCAGAAATTGAGAGTTCATGACAAAAGTAGGTTTCATCAGTCTCGGTTGCCCCAAGAACCTCGTCGATAGCGAGGTTATGATGGGACAGCTCAAGCAAAATGGCTACGAGATTACGGCCGATGCTGCAGAAGCAGATACCGTGGTTGTGAATACGTGCGGGTTCATTGAATCGGCTAAGCAGGAATCAATCGAAACGATCCTGGAAGCGGCGCGTCTGAAGACCGGAGGCAAGGCCACCCGCTTGATCGTTGCCGGCTGTCTGGTTGAGCGTTATCGCGACGAATTGAAAGCGGAAATGCCTGAGGTCGACGCCTTCATCGGCACCAGTCAGATCAACGATATCCTCGCCGCTTGCGATCCCCGGACCAACCCCAGATCGCTGCCCGTCGTGTCGCTGGGGAATCAGAGCGCGACCTATCTTTACGATGAATCAACCCCACGAGTGTTGGCGACGCCAAGTCACTATGCATTCATCAAAATCGCGGAAGGCTGTGATCGGCCGTGTGCATTCTGCTTCATCCCGCAGATGCGCGGACATTTTCGCAGCCGCCGCTTCGGCTCGATCGTCGCCGAAGCACATCAACTCGCTGAAGAAGGTGTGAAGGAATTGATTCTGGTCGCGCAGGATTCGTCGCGCTACGGCGATGACCTCGGCAAGCAGGACGCCCTTTCGCAGCTGATGCGCGAGCTGTCACACACGAACGGCATCGAATGGGTGCGTGTGATGTATACCTACCCAACCCACATCAGTGACGGCTTTCTTGACGTGATGGCTGAGGAACCAAAGGCAGTCAAGTATCTTGATATTCCGTTGCAACATGCTTCACAGAACGTTCTAAAGCTAATGAAACGAGGCGGCAATCGCGCCAGTCTCGAACGCTTGATCGAACGCGTGCGCCGGCGTGTGCCGGGCATTGCAGTGCGCACGACCTTTATCACCGGTTTCCCGGGAGAGACTGAAGCTGACTTTCAGGAACTGCTTGCCTTCATTAAGCAGATTGAATTCGATCGCGTCGGTGTCTTTACTTATTCTGATGAGGAGGGCACGCCCGCTTACGATCTTCCGAACAAAGTCGAGCCGAAGGTTGCGAAGAAAAGACGCGACCGTCTGATGAAAGAGCAAGCGAAGATCTCTCTTCGTCGCAATAAGGCGAAAGTCGGCGAAGTCTTTCAAGTGCTCTTCGAAGGTGAATCGACAGAGAGTGACTTGCTTTGGCAAGGACGTCTGGAAACTCAGGCGCCGGATATCGATGGATGTGTCCTGATTAGCGATGCGCCTGAAGGGTTCCTCCGCCAGCCCGGTGAAATGGTGAAGGTCTTGATTACGGAAGCGCAGGAATACGATCTGGTTGGCAGCATCGTGATCTAGTTCTGAAGTTTATTATGAGGTATCTAACCGCGACGGTAGCTCTCGCCTGTTTACTTAGCCCGGCTTTCAGTAAAAGCGTGGCGCAGAATAGCGCATGGGTAGAGGTTTCTCCGCGTGCGGAATTCTTTCGCGTGTCAATGCCAAATCAGCCTACTGAAAAGGAACAGGCGAGACACTTTGGCGAAATCGACGCAAAAGGAAAACTCTACGAATCGGAGTTTGAGGGTGCGAGTTACGCAATCTGGTCGCTCGCGGATAGTAAATACTCCTCGACGCAGGATGTCGACGGATATCTTGATGCTTGTGCCGATTTGATTTGCGGCGATCTGCTCAAGTCGGCCCGGGATGAGTTGCCGGAGGACGCCCGTGCCAGAGCAGGAATGACCTACGTTCAGGAATTGCCGCCCACGCCTCTTCCAGGACGAGAATACTCGTTTACCTTGGGCGCCTCAAACGGGATTACGCGCTTCTATATTGCAGGGTCGCGCATTTACGTGCTGACGGCGGTGCACCAGGTTGGGCGTGTGTGGGCCCCAGAGAAGTTTTTCCCATCGTTTGCGGTCTCGGCAAGTGTGCCAATGCCATCGCAACTGGGCGCTGGTCGTATGGGTTCACCATCGGTCGCGATGAACAGCGACCCAAATGACTACAATCGAGTCTTCTCTGGCCGCGAAGTTACTCAAAAGGCCCGCGTCCTGGAAAAGCCTGAGCCGACCTACACTGAGAGCGCGCGGAAGTATGGCGTTGAAGGACCGGTCGTTCTGCGCGCGGTCTTTTCGAAAACCGGTGAGGTAACAAACCTCTATGTCGTAAGGAAACTCCCGCACGGATTGACCCAACAGGCACTCAAAGCAGCGCGCGCAATAAGATTCTCACCGGCCCAAAAGGATGGACATCCGGTCTCGATGTTTATGGAGCTTCAATACAACTTCAATCTTTACTAGGTTCGTTCCAAGACAACTTGGCGAAATGGAGATGGGTACGCTCAAGGAATCCAGCGGCGAACTGAATCCGGCGGAGG
>JAWWPL010000229.1:0-4177 GCA_033850605.1 Blastocatellia bacterium
AGTAGATTCAGGAAGGGGAGCCAGCGCCGAACTGTCTCTACCGCCAAACGGGTCACTCTTCCGCGCACGCCCGTCTATAAGCGCATTTACATAACCCGAATATAGGGCCTCGTCTCCCTGCGGACTGACATAAGCCCCATTCCAATCTCGTCCTCGTATTACCCATAAATGAATCTGCGGTAGTAAGGAGAGGAATACCATTGCCATTGCGGGCAGAACGCACCATTTCCACTTGGCTGAGTTGGAAGGGAATTGGCTCATGACAAGGAATTCCAGCTGAGGGTTAAATGTTTGTGACCGAAACTCGGATGTCTGTTGCTCCAACCGTATTGGCGCTCAGTCACGCAGTTTCAAACGATGGAGCGTGTAGTCTCCTACGCGTTCGCCCGCGTCAAGTTCGTACCAGCGGTCAAGATTCGCAAGCTTAACTCGGCTCTCTTCGCGGATCACTGCGTAGGATAAAGGACGGCTGGCGGCGTCTTCACGTGAAAAGGAAGTAGTGAACATCTGGTAAGCCAGCAGTTCCTGTTCAACGTCATTTGGTTCAATAGCCTTAAAACGAGGAGTAAGGGCAGGAGCTGTCCGCTCGTATCCGAAAAGTGCAGTTCGAACAGACGAGAGTTCCTCGTGCGACCTATCGAGTTTGCCGTTCAATGCCTGGCGCAGGGCCTCAATATCCGTATTTGAATAATAAAGATGCATATAGAAGAATTTCTTGCGCTGTTCGGGCGTCATTCCAATGCAGTCCACGCCGGTCATGTCGAGCAGTGTCCCCTGCGATGTCCAGGTCGGTAGTAATGCAATCAATGCGACGCTTGGTGAAAATACCAGCGTCGAGGCCTGGCCCTTCGTGCGTAAATCCACAAGCGTTCCGTCCTGTTTTGACAATTCGTTCAATCTTAGTAAAACGGGAATTTTTCTATCATCGGCGATTGCCTGGGGCACAAAAACCAGCCGTGCCGGCAAAGCAACTAAGAACACTGACCACGCCAGGGAGAAGCCGGCCATCCAAATCAAGAAACGGCGCGGAATAGGCTGCCAGAGGAGCGCGCCCGTTATCAGCAAGCCAACCAGCGTTGAGTAATTTACCACTGCTACTTCAAAGTGGAACACCTGCATGGTCCTTCCGGTCAGGACCTGCTGATTGAAGACAATAAAGGGAAGGACCGCGAGCGAGGCCGCGTAGAGAACTCTCGGATCTTCCCTTTTGATCCGCTTGCGTGCAATCCCAATGATGAGTGCAAGGAGAATCACTGCTCCCAGTGTTTCATGTAGACGAAACAGATCCAGACTATGAGTCGAAATCAGTATCTGCTGTTTATCCAGCGTCGCAGCTCGGTGCGAAAGCAAGTAAACGTACGGCACGATCGCAATGGTTGCCATACCTCCGATGACTGCCAGCACCGCGATGCTTTTGCCCCGATCGGCCGGTTGGAAATAAAACCAAAGCGAACCTATACATCCCAACCACGCAGCGGAAGCTGTCCATAAGTAGAGATGAGAAAAAATAAGGACCGCCAAAGTTACGCCCGCGAGTGTTGAAAAGATTAGCGCCCTACGCATATTTGAAAGTGCTCGCAAAACAAGTATCTGAAAGACGAAGAACAGAGGGAACGCCATTGCGGGTTGGTACCGCCTGAGAAATGGAAAGGCGGCCACGCCAACATCGACAAAGGTGCCGAAGAATCCATGGCCACCTAGAATGCAGCCAAGACAGAGAACGAACAATGAGCCCGCCGAAGCGAGCTGAGGGTCGTGTGTGACGTTCGCGATTAACCAATAGAGAGACAGGCAGGCCAGTAACGCAGCGACGGCGATGAGAACAATGAAGGCCGTAGAGGCAGAAGTGCCAAGAGCCCGCGCGGGCAATGCGACGGCATAGGCCGGAAGAGATTGAATTGAAAAAATAGATTCCGGTAGAGGCGCGCTCTCGGAGCTGTCCTTTCCGCCGAAAGGGTCATTCTTTCGCGCCCGTCCCTCTATTAGCGCATTTAGATATGCCGAGTAAAGGAGTTCGTCTCCCTGTGGGCTCACATATGCTCCGTTCCACTCTCGGCCTCGCTCAATCCAGAGGTGAATCTGCGGTATGAGAGCCAGGAGCACCATCGCGATAGACGGCAGGACGCACCATTTCAAGTTGACCGCGGACGAAGGCAAAGGCCTCATAAATGGATTCTAGCTGATACTTGATCCCTTTCCGAAGAAAATCGGCAATTGTCCTAATCCCACGACTGTTTTGAATACGAACTCCGGTTGAGCTTCTCCCACTCGGTAAAGCGCGACTGGAGTCGGACTTTGAGAGCCGTTGCTAACTTGGGCGACCACCAGGAGACAGGCGATCTCCGGTCCTGTTTGCCTGGGCTCGCGACTCGGGCTTGCGCTCCGTCCTGCAACAACTGCTCGCTAGCGAGCACTGCCATACAAGGCATGACTTTTAGTCAGGCCCTGCCTCCCTGCGTTTATCAATTTTTAAGAGAGCTTCTCGTGGGGCTTATCCGTTCCAGCAAGATAGTGTAAGGCCACGGGCTTAAGTTCCGCTTTAACGGCACGATCGTTGCAGATGCGAACGTCGCACCGAAAATGTTGCCGTGATCGGCGAGGGAGCGATCACTCAGGTTTCCTGAGATGACGCCTTCAGTTTCGGCGTAGTCGCAGTGCCCCCGGTCCCTGCTTTCCAATCGGGCGCTAAAACCTCAACCGAACTACCAAGGAGCAACTCAACAATGAAAATGATCAAGAACTTCCTCAAGGACGAGTCCGGCATGGAAACGCTCGAATATGCGCTTATAGCCGGCCTGATCGCCGCTGTTGCGATCGTTGTTTACAAAACCGGATGGGGCGCAACCCTTGCCGCTAGACTCACCGCCGCGACCACTACCGGCTGAATCACATGTCGTTTAGGGTGGCGGGTCTTGTCGTTAACGGCACAAACCCGCCATTTTCTGTGAGCGAAAGTGATCTGCAGTAAACATATCGCCGCCCGAGAAAGACACTCGGATTATCGGGCTTGAACCCAAAACCCTGTGAAACGCTAAGGAGCGAACAAAATGAAATTGATCAAGAACTTTCTTAAAGACGAATCCGGCATGGAGACGCTGGAGTACGCGCTCATCGCCGGCCTCATTGCCGCGGTTGCACTAGTTGTTTACGCCACCGGCTGGGGAAGCGCGCTTGTGACAAGGCTAACTGCCGCAACGACTACCGGCTGATGACACGACTTTTCGGGAAGAGGGGCGGAGTGCGGTAGTCAGAGGGCTCAAGGCCCGCCACACTCTTCGGTTCTTAAGTCTTGCTGTCCAAGACATCGGAACGGCCCCAAATATTTGCTTTAGGTCGGAGACTCGCAATGCTCATAACGCGCACGCTAGCCATGGCCCTCATGTATATCCCCCTGGCGATTACCATTACTTATATGGACGTGCGTTACCGCCGTATTCCCAACAAGCTTGTGCTTCCCATTCTTATTGGCGGCTTGATTCTAAATTCTGTTTTCGGCGCCTGGGAGGGCTTATTAGCGAGTCTGGGCGGATTGGCTATCGCTTTCGGCGTCATGTTCCTGCTTCACCTATTCGGTACTATGGGCGCCGGGGACGTCAAGTTCTTCGCCGCCATCGGCGCGGTGGTGGGCAGCTCGTTAGTGCTGCAGACGTTTCTGATCGTGGTCATCACGGGCGGAATACTTGCGCTCTGCAAAATGGTTTATGCACGCCGCGTAAGGGCGACCATGTTTGGCGTGGGGCAGGTTTTGTATGGACTGCTACCTGGTCAGACGGTGCCGCGATTCGAAGTGACAGCGGACCACAATTTTACGCTGCCGTACGCCGTACCCATCTGTGTTGGTAGCGTCGTCTCGTTTTTCCTCTTCCGTGTGTGAGGCGACGCGAGAAGTAATTTGCTTTAGTTAGGGAGAATTAATAATGCGAAATAAACGTCTAATCATCGCTCTCACGGGCGCGGTCCTCTGTGGCCTGATCGGGGTCATGTTGGTGACGCGCTACCTCTCAAACGTGCAAGCCTATGCAAAAGATCTCGGCACGGTGGTTGTCGCTCAGACCGAGATTGCTCTGGGCGAAAAAATCACCGCCGAAAAGGTGACATTAGCGTCGCTTCCGAACGGGTCGACCCCTGAAGGGGCTTTCCGGAAATTGGATCAAGTCGTGGGCCGGGTGGCGATCAT
>JAWWPL010000237.1:0-8931 GCA_033850605.1 Blastocatellia bacterium
GCGTGCGACAGTGCCGTTCGTTGCGGCATCGCCGTCATCGGCACCCAGACGCCCATAGCCGCGCCCAGGGTCGAGCCCAGCAGAAGTCCGACAATGATCCAGGTGAAGCTGACGATCTCGAAGTGCATGAGGGTGCCGATGATGGCCATCATCATGCCGAACTCGGCCAGGTGCATGCCACGCTTCGCGGTTTCGGGATGGCTCAGGCCCTTGAGGCCGAGGATGAAAAGAATCGACGCCAGCAGGTAACTGAATTCGATGAAGTAGGTTTGCCAGTGCATCTTGAAATGTCGGAGGACTGAGGTCAGTACCGCGAGCGGTAGCGACCGGGTCTCGTTCTCTCGATCTCGATCGTGTGATAGGTTGCGACCCGGTCGCTACCGCTCGCGGTACTGACCTCAAACGTCGCTACCCGGTGATAGTGGTGCTCGCAACTCATTTCTTCGGCGCGTCCTTCCTCTTGAACATGCGCAGCATTCGATCAGTGATCACAAATCCGCCCACCACGTTCGTCGTCGAGCACACGACCGCGATAAATCCGAGCACCGTAGCCACCGTGCCGTGTCCTGATCCCGCTATCACAATCGAACCCACCAGAGAGATCCCCGAGATGGCATTCGTGGCCGACATCAAAGGCGTGTGCAGCAGCGGTGGCACGCGCGAGATGACCTGGTAGCCGAGAAACGCGGCCAACGCAAAGACGTAGAGTCCTGCTATCAGAGTCGTCGATGACATGGATTCGCTCACGGGTTTTCCAGCCTTTCTATTTCGCTGTAAGTTTCCTGGCCAGGCCTTCGAACAAATACTTGTGTTCGGTATGGACGCCCAACGCCTCCAACCTCTTCCAATACCACACCGGAGACAGACGCGACACAATTGTTGTGCTCCTCGTAATGGTCGTCTGGCCATTCTCGCGCTTTATCTCGTAGCCGGCATCCTTGAAGTTTAACCATGGTCTTCCGGGAACCTCGGACGCCGTGATCTCAAACTTCATTGAGTTGGGGAAATTCCATTCGGTGATTCTCTCTTCGATGTAACCGTGCTCAAAGTAACAAGTGCGCTTCCCCCCGACTCCTTCGCCTTCAGTCTTGCAGCTAACCGGAACCGGAAGCCCAATCTTCATCAGAAAGGGCCTGGAAGCGTCGATGCGATCCATGCTCTTGAGTTCGTTCCAGACTGATTCCGGCGAAGCGTTGAGAGTCAGCACATCGGTTACCGTTTGAGTGCGTAGCGTTCTTCGCGATTCCTTCTCCGCGCTGTTTGCTCCCATAAGGAGGCCTGGTAGGACGAGCAATCCGAGCAGAGTCAGGGTGCCCGAATGGCCCGACTTGCTGATGACGGACTTCTGGAATACCCAGCCCAGCAGGGCGCCGATGGCCAGACCGGCAGCGATTAAAGGAGACGACATGAGGACACAAACCCAACCCTCTGCGCCCACCGCCAAAAGAATCGCCGAACAAAAAAGCACGCCAAGGATCAGGGAGGCCAGCAGAATATTCCGTCCTTTGGCGACAATGGCGGTGGCGAAACCTGTGATTGCCGGAAGAAGAAGAAAAAGAACGCCACCCATTGAGCCAGAGACGTCCCGAATCAGAAAGAAACCTCCCAGGCCGAACACCGTGGCAGTCACCACGCCAACCATGATTCCGGCGCCGAGGTTACTTCCGTCAAGGGTTGGTCCGTCTATGTAATCGCTCAAGAAATTAGTCCTAATCTCGTATAACGAATCGGACGCGTCGCGCTCTTCAAAGCTAAGTTCTCGTTGCCTGAGCCTCAGCCACTCTTTGATTTACCCACTTGCCTTCATACGTCACGCACGCCGGGCCAACGACAGTGTCTTCCATGTCGATATGCAAAGCGCCGTCTTTGATCAGCAGATTCAGAAACGCCGTGACGTTGCGTGAGTAGAGTTGGCTGGCGTGAACCGGGACCGTGCCGGGAAGATTTGTCGGCGCCAGGATGATCACGCCATTGCGCTCGACTTCTTCATCAGCTTTGCTGAGCGTGACATTGCCGCCGGTCGAACCAGCGAGATCGATAACTACTGAGCCACGCTTCATTCCCTCGACAGCGGGTTCGTCCATCAAAAGCGGTGCGCGCCGGCCCGGCACCTGTGCTGTCGTGATTACCACGTCGGCGGTTTGGGCGTGCTCGGCGATCAAGGCGCGGCCGCGCGCCAGTGCTTCTTCGCTCAACTCAACTGCGTAGCCGCCCTTGTCTTCGGTTTGCAGTCCACCCAGATCGACTTCCAAAAACTTCGCGCCCAGGGAACGTACTTGTTCGCCGGCGGCGGCGCGCACGTCATAAGCTTCGACCACCGCACCAAGTCGCCGCGCGGTTGCGATTGCTTGTAAGCCCGCGACGCCGGCGCCAAGGACGAGCACACGTGCGGGCGGCACGGTTCCGGCCGCAGTCATTAGCAAGGGAAACATGCGCGGGATTCGGTTTGCGCCCAGCAGAACTGCTTTATAACCTGCAACCGTGGCCATCGATGAGAGCGCATCCATCGATTGCGCACGCGTAATGCGCGGCACCAACTCCATCGCGAAAGTTGTTAAGCCATGCTCTAAGGCGGGCACTAACTCGGCAGGTTCATCAAGCGGACGCAGAAACCCGAGCACCACGGCGCTCGGTTTCAGACTATTAAGATCTTCTTTGGCTGGCCGGTTGATTACGACCAGGACGTCGGCTGAGGCGAGCAGCGCATTGCGATCTGCAGCGACCTCCGCGCCCGCGGCGCGATAATCGTCGTCGGTGCGCGCCGCACCCAGGCCCGCTCCACTCTCGATCGAAACTGAGGCTTTCAGCGCGACAAGCTTCTGGACTGAATCAGGCATCAGGGCGACCCGCGCCTCGCCTGCTTCAGTCTCACGCAACACTGCGATGTTCATTTGTTTCTGAGCGCGTATTTACAATCAAGAATGAAGAGCTGAATTGCGACGCGGAGTATACCATGCATGTTGGATAAGAGGATGTTACGGCGCACATCCGGGTTCAGAGTTCAACCTTTAAGTTGTCACCCTTGAGAACTGCCCAAGCTAAAGCTTGAACTCTAAACTCGACCAACTTGCGGCCTCATGTTAGCGGCATCTATAATCCCAAAGTCCAACTGTGGCGCATTGGTGTAGTTGGTTAACACGCTGCCCTCTCAAGGCAGAGATCACGGGTTCGAGTCCCGTATGCGCTACCAACCTCTCTCCCTCTATTGACCTAATGTCAGTCATCATTCAATCAGGCGCTAATAACGATACTCTCTAAAACAGAATGTTTTTATGGCTCTGCCATCTGATGTGCGGAAAGGCTCTGCCTTTCCGTGACCCAGGATTCATTTCTGAGCGAGGCTCCGCCTCACATTCGGGGCGCAGCCCCGATATCTCAATAGGAGATCGGAAAGGCGGAGCCTTTCCGCACATCAGGCGGCAGAGCCGCGAGACGACGCAGGTAATGTTGGCTTGCCCTTTTGTGATTGTCCCGAACCAAGAACATAATAACTTCGTTAATCTGACAGACGATGTTGAGAACTCGGGTCGTACTTATTTTTGCCGTGGCGTGCGCGTTGCTCCTGTTTGCGAGGGGCTCGGCGGATGCACAGACTGCGCAATCGCCCCTTCCGCCGCCGACTGGATATGTGAATGATTATGCCGGAGTTGTAGATAGCGCAACGAAGGAACGGCTGGAAACCACGCTCGGTAATCTCGACCGGCAGCAGCAGATACAGTTCGCAGTTATAACCGTCGAGACCACCGGCGGCCAGGAGATTTTCGATTACTCGCAGGCGGTGGCCCGGGGCTGGGGCATTGGTTCGAAGGACACCCAGAAGGCGAGTCTCCTGCTCGTCGTAGCGATCAAGGATCGGAAATACTTCACCCAGGTGAGTCGTCATCTGGAGGGAGATCTTCCGGACGGGCTGGTCGGACAAATAGAACGTGAACAACTCGTGCCGGCGTTCAAGGCGGGACAATATGCCGAGGGGATCGCTGACACCGTCGCGACTTACATAACGACGGTCGCCCAGAAGAAAGGGTTTAGTACCGACACGATTTTTCCTGCGGGCACGAGCCGCGTTACCGACGGTCGCACCGGTGGAAAGAATCGTTCATCGGGATTTTTGGTGATGCTGCTTTTTGGTGCTGCGATCGTGGTGGTCTTTCTCCTCGCTATGCGTGGCCGCGGAGGTCGTGGAGGAGGAGGGGGGTTCCTTACCGGCCTTCTGATCAGCTCACTGCTCAACAGCGGTAGAGGATCGGGCGGAGGATCAGGATTGAGCGGTTGGGGCGGCGGGGGCTTTGGCGGCGGAGGTGGTGGAGACGGCGGCTCCAGTGGGGGAGGATTTGGTGGTTTCGGCGGCGGCGGAGATTTCGGCGGTGGTGGCGCAGGTGGCAGTTGGTGAGGTATGTAGCGCAAGCTGCCAGCTTGCGCAGACTGGCAGTCCGCGCTACTTAATTGCGGCAATTCAACAAGGAGAAGCGTATGGGAAAAACAGCTCTGATAGTTCTAGGCGTCATCGCCTTGATCGTTGTGATCATTTGTGTAGTCGCTTTCGGCAGCTATAACACACTGGTCACCAAACAGCAGAACGTGAAATCTCAATGGTCGCAGGTAGAGAACCAGATGCAGCGTCGTGCCGACCTGATCCCAAACATCGAGGCCACAGTTAAGGGAGTGGCGGGGCTTGAAGAGAGAGTCTTCACTAAGATCGCTGAAGCGCGATCACAACTGCTATCGACAATGCAGAATCCGAACAGTACCACCGAAGACAAGATTGCCGCCGATAACAAGCTCACCACGTCTCTTCGCGACGGTGGGTTGCTGGGCACGGGTGGTCGCTTCCTTTCGATTACCGAAAATTATCCGCAGCTGAAATCCAATGAGAGCTTCCTCAAGTTGCAGGACGAGTTGGCGGGAACGGAAAACCGTCTGGCTACTGCGCGCCGCGATTACACCCTGGCTGCGCAGGACTACAACACTACTCGCAACCGTTTCCCAACAGTCCTGATCGCCGGCTTGATCGGTTTTAAGGAGCAGCCCTATTTCCAGGCAGATGAGGGTGCAAAGCAAGCGCCGAAGGTGGACTTCGGTAAGTAGCCTCTCTGGGGAAACAGGCGTTAAGAGTACCGACTTCAGTCGGGTTTCGGTAATAGCACCCGACTAAAGCCGGTACTCTAACACCTGACAATCAAGTTGCCGCCAACGCGGGACGGAACTTAGCTTCGGGAGAACGAATGGCTAACAAGATTGACGCAGCGCTTAACCGTCTGGTCGCTGATCTGCGCGCTGCGCACGGCGAGAATCTCTCGTCGATAGTGTTATACGGATCGATTGCCGCCGGTGATCAAGTCGAGCTGCGCTCGGATCACAATCTGTTGATTGTTTTGCAGCAGATCACGGTAGAGGACATGCGTCGATTACACACGACGATGCGCGATTGGCTTGCCCACCGCCAGCCGATGCCGGTTTACTTTACGGTCGAGGAATTAAAGCGCGCGGCGGACGTGTTTCCCATTGAGTTTCTGCAAATGGAACAGGCGCGAAAGGTCTTGCACGGTCGCGATCCCTTCGAGTTCGTCGAAATCTCACCAGCCAATCTGCGGCATCAAACCGAATATGAGTTGCGGACGAAGCTAATTCAATTACGCCGTCTGTATATTCCGGCATCGACTGCAGGCGAGAAATTATCTGCTTTGATGAGTGACAGCCTGGCCAGCTTTGCCGCCCTGTTTCGGGCGGTCTTGATCCTGCACGGTCAGGAGCCACCGGTCGGTAAAGCTGAAAGCGTGCGAGCGACCGCGCGCTTGCTGGCACTGGACGAGTCACCCTTCGAACGAATTTTTGAGCTGCGATCAAAAACCGCAGCGAAGCTTTCCGAGACGGAAGCGAACACAGTGTTTTCAGCTTACATGACACAGATCGAGCGGGTCATCGAAGCTGTCGATGAGATCGACAAGTGATCCACAGATTACGCAGATTCACAGAGAGGAAATAGAGGGTTCAAAGCCGCTCTCTTATCCTCCCAACACCTTCTGCGTAATCTGCGGGTAGTGCCCTGGTTTGATTTCGTGTTGTCTTTCCCTGAGCAAGAACGATCCACGAAATCACACGAAATGGGCACGAAATAAAGTTTCGTGTGGCTTCGTGGATCGTCTTAACTCCCGTGAGAGTTTCAAAATAGGGCATCACCAATCTTCGGATCCGACCTCACTTACCACCGCTCGCATGCTAAAATGACAAGTCGCGCCGTGCATAAGACCGTTATGATAATTCTTCGCAAACATCGTTTCGCAATCATCGTGGCCGGACTGTTCGTCGTAGTCGGCGTTACTGCTCCGCTTTTTCTTATCGGCGGTTGTCACACGCTACAGCAGACGTCGCAGGAATTGCAGGCGCGCGAGACGCTCCGCTCCATGACGCGCGGCGGCGTGCTGCCTGCCGAGGCTGCGGTAGCTCGCATCGAATCGGACTTTCCCAAAACCACGGCCGGCGCGCTGGCGACCATCGTGCGCGCGCGCATCAGAATTAACGCGAAGGACTTCGCCGGGGCGGCTTCGTTGCTGGATACGAAGACAATTCGGGATTACACGGTCATTGGAGATTATGCCGCGTGGATGAAGGCGAGTGCGCAGGAACAAGCCAGCCGCCGCGCGGAAGCTCGCGCGGCGTACGAACAACTCGCTCGCGATTATCCGCATTCGTTGCGCGCCCGCGATGCGGTGCTGCGCAACGCGCAAATGTTGCTTCAAGATGGTCAGGCTGCTGCCGTGCCAGTCGCCCTGAGGCAATTGGAGCCCACCGATGACGCCGCCGCATTGCTGTTGCGGGCCAGAGCTTACGAGCAGACCGGGGACCCGACGCGCGCTCTTGCCGCCTATCGCCGAATCTATTTTTACGCGCCGGCATCCGCGGAAGCGGCTGAGGCGGCGACCTCTCTCACCCGACTGAATTCTACGACGGCTGCGGCAAGTGCGGACGAAGCACTTGCCCGCGCGGAAAAACTTTTTGCGGCGAAACGTTTTAGCGAAGCTTACGACGCCTACTCGAACGCTCTCACGGCCTTTCCCAACAGCGCCAACGCCGCCCTGCAAGCGCGTCGCGCAACCGCTGCGGCCAATGCGCGCCGATTCGCGGATGCGGCAAACGCTTTGAATGCTTCGCCCTCTCCGGCTGGTGAAGCGCGGGCGGAAGCAATGTTCAATCTGGCATTGGCTTATGGTCGCGCGAAGCAGTGGGCACAGGCCCGGAGCAGCGCGGACGAATTGCATCGGGCTTTTCCTATTAGTGCGTGGGCCACGCGGGCATTCGTTCAGGTTGGCCAGGCCGCCGAAGATGCTAAGGACGCGACTGACGCGTCATCTTTCTATCGAGCCGCCGTTAACTTTTATCCGGGCGCTGCCGAAGTCACCCCGGCTCAGTTCTATCTAGCGTGGCAAGCGCATGAAGGTAAGAACTTTGCTGAATCGTCACGACTGTTGATTGAGCATCTGGCTAATTATGCGGATCGCAACACCGACTTTCGTGGCAAGGCGGCGTACTGGGCGGCACGCGATAGCGAGCGCAGCGGCAAACTAGCGGAAGCACGCGCGATCTATCAGGGGTTGCAGGCTCGTTATGATGCGAACTGGTATGGCTATCTGGCGCTGCAACGGCTCGAGACGATGAATCGCAACGGCAATGTGCCGCGGATAGAGTTTCCCGCGGATTCACCACTCGGTCGCGCAGTCGCGAACCTGAAGACGGTGACGGTAGCAGAAGAAACTGCCGGAGCAAATGAAGATGAACGAATAGCGAAAGCCGATCAGCTTTCCATCATTGGCACAGACGATTGGGCGCTCGACGAACTCGGCGTAGCCTCGTCTGCCGCGCCGTCCAGTCCGCGCGTGAACCTGGCAATCTCCCGCATCTATCGGGCTAAAAATGACAACGTGCAGGCGCTGAATGTTCTGAAGCGCAGCTATCCGGACTATTCGCAAATGAAGCCCGAAGAAATGCGTAAGGACGAGTGGGACGTTTTTTATCCGCTCGCTTACTGGGACATCATCACTCAGTCGGCGCGCGCGCATTCACTCGATCCATACCAGGTCGCCGGGTTGATTCGACAGGAGTCGGTGTTCAATCCGCGCGCGGCTTCTTCAGCGCGAGCTTATGGACTGATGCAACTGGTGGTTCCCACCGGCATTACAACCGCGAAAAAATATGGAGTGGATCGCGCCGTCACTTCGGAATCTTTGTTCGAACCTCGTTTGAATATCCAGCTCGGCACCGCTTTTTTCAAGGACCAAATCGACAAGTACGGACGCATCGAATACGTTGCCGCGGCCTATAACGCCGGACCCGGCCGGGTCGTGCAGTGGCGCGCTACTTTGCCTCTGGAACTCGATGAATGGGCCGAAGCCGTGCCCTTTCGCGAAACGCGTCTTTACATTCAGGGAGTCGTCCGCAACACCCTGCAATACAAACGTCTGTATGACGAGTCCGGTCAGTTCCGCGCCGAAGTCGGCAGTCGCGCTATTTATCCCTTGCCGAAGGGTTCGCCCTCGCAGCCCGACTCAACCATTCATGTGCGGCGATCGATTGGCGAAGAAGAAGAATGAGCAATCCACAGATTACGCAGATTACACAGATAGGCATTAGATAAACCGACCGCGGACTTCTTTAACTGCTGACTCCGTTTCTGTGTAATCTGCGTAATCTGCGGATAACGCTTTTTGGTTTACAATCCCTCCATGTTCACGATCAAAGTCCGCTCTCATCAACGCGAAGAACTGGTCGAGTTCACCTCCGAAGTCCAAAGCAAGCTCAAAGAGTCAGGCGCGCGCGAAGGCATTGTCGTGCTTTACGTGCAGCACACCACGGCAGGCTTAACAGTAAACGAGAATGCCGATCCGGATGTGCCGCGCGACATGCTGCACCTGCTCCGGACTTTGATTCCACAACACG
>JAWWPL010000426.1:0-14730 GCA_033850605.1 Blastocatellia bacterium
TCCGGAAGTGGCGTCCACTGCACCCAGGATCGTGCCCGAAGGGCTGATCAAGACAAGCTTAAGAGGCACGGGCGTATCAGTCGCGGCGAGGACAGAAATGGCCTTCGTGCTGGAGCCCACAGTTAAGTTTTGCAATAGCTGTTGGCCTGCCGAGAGAGCGTTGGTGCCACTCATCGTTTGCCCGGGGCCGCTCGCGGGCTGTGCCTGCGAGTTAGCATTTTCAAGTCTAAAGCCGTCAACGTAAACAGCTCCCTTTGTTGGCCGGACTTCAAGCGTGTGCGAACCCGCGCGCAGTCCTCCGTAAGAAATGTTTGCGCCGAACACCGGACTATTCAGTGAGCCGGTGCTACCGCTGTAGTTCACACTTCCCTGAGAGACTCCGTCGAGCAAAATGTCCGCGGAACCGCCGTTCTTGCTGGTCGCATACAAATAAGTAAGCTTGCCGGTGGATCCAGCGTTTACGCTGAAGGAAAGTACTGCGTTGCCTTTGCCCGCTTGCACGCGGAAGTGGCCGTCGCTGGCGCCGGAGTTCTGCACCAGGTGCCAACCGTTGCCGTACGCGATGCGGGGATCGTCGTCTTCAATGATGGCCGCGCAACTGCTCGGATTACCCATCACCATGTAAGTTGCTGCCGGATAGCTGTTGTCCGTCTGCGCTTTGACGAACGTGTGATCGGCGAACAGGTTTGATCGCTCCAGTTTGCTGTCGGCAGTGCCGGGAACGTCGCCGGTAAGAGTTCTGCCGTTGACTGCGCCAAGCAAATCGCCCGGCGCCGGATAGCCGACCGCCCACTTCGGCACGTAGAGCGTGATCGTTCCGTCGGCGTTGAAATTACTACCGGCCAACGCGTCGCCTCGTTTGGTTTCCGAGATGACGAACACCGCTGGCACCCCAGCGTCAGCCAGCGTGCCGTATTCGAATTTTGGCACTCCATCGGGCCCGGTTGTCATGCCGACGTAATACTGCTGGGCTATCGAATCGAACGCTTCGGCGGAGAAGGAATTCCAAACAACTCGCCAACGGCTGTTCGCGGGAATGCTCGCGAGGCTGTTTACCTTCAGCTTGAACATCAAGTTGCCTGTTGCCGGAGGTTCACCCACCGCGACGTAATCGATCAGCAGAGATGCCGGAGTGTTGGTTCCGGCATTCGCTTCCGGATGTTTAGGATCGTTCTGATGGACGATGACACCACTGCAGGTGTCGCCGACATAAGTAGCCGCGACCTCGTTGGCCGCGCACGATGATCCGGCTGAGTTTACAGCCAGAACCTTATAGTAGTAAGTCTTGCTGGTGTCGGTTGCCGAAGTATCGTCGAACCTGGTTTGGCTTCCGGTAACGGTGGTCAGCAGAGTTTCCGCGCCACTCGCTGTGCTTCTCAATATCTTATAGCTGGTGATCGCTGAGTTGCCGTTGTCCGCTTCTGACCATCCGAGATGGACTACGTTGCCGACGCGTCGCGTGGTGACTGACGGTATGCCCGGCTTCGAAGTCGAACCCTGCGGATCGTAAGCGGTGATAAGTCGCCGGCCGCTGGACTGTCGTGCGATTGTTGCTGCCGCGGTGTACGCGTTGCCCTTAGCCCCAGCTGCTGCCTGCGCGCAATTGCCGCCTTCGCAACCGTTGACATAGCCGACCAGCACACGGCCTTCGCGATCGACGGTCATATCAAAAAAGTCGAGTAGGTTGCGACAGATATTGGCGCCGCCCTTGGCCCAGATACAACCACGTTGCAGCGGCGCATTTGGAGTTGCGTCGGTGGTTGTCCACGTCTGACCGCCATCGAAAGTGTTGGCGATATACAGATGCCATTCACCGTCGAATGTCGGCAGCAGCGCATCTCCGGGCGTAGTTGTGCCATAGAACGCGACGGCTGCGCGGCCCGTGTCGCCGGCTATCGCCGCCGGGTATCTGATGTTCTGCAGGCCATAAACCGCGCCCACGTCACCGAGATTCTGCCAGGTAGCGCCTTGATCGTCGGAAGTAAGAACCGCCGCCGCGGTGTCTTGATTCGCAATGATGTAATAGACACGCCCGTTGGCATCGACCGTGACGGCCGGATCCTGGAAGCTGATGGACGGAGTGGTCTTGATCCCGCCGCTCTCGACGTGGCGAATTGTCCAGGTGATGCCATTGTCCAGAGAGACGATCACGCTGCCTTCACCGTTGCACTGATTGAAAGGCACGTATACAGCTCCGTCTTTCGGAGAGACCTTCACGTGACCGTGCAAACCTCCACAAACATTTAGCGGCGGCGTTGTTAACGGCACCGACGGTCCAAACGTCAATCCGCCGTCATCGCTGCGTGAACAGAATGCAGGCGGTCCGCTGTTGGGCACGCCTTCCTGCGAACAATAGTAGACGGCGTTCGGATACACACCCGGCACGTTTGTGGGTCTGGTTAGCGGAGCCGCGAATGGACCACCGCCGATCGTTTGGTGATCGACACCCGAAGCAATACCGCTGCCCTGGGTTGGGATCCATGTCTTGCCGTCATCGTCTGAGAAGGATGTCTTGCAGGACGGCGATAGCAAAGTAAGTTCTCCGGCAAAGGTCCGTCCTGTCTGCGGATCAGTGAAGCCGATAGGATCGGAATTCACTGCCAGCGAGGTTGGCGCCTGCCGGTTTACCCAGGTTGACGTCTGGCCATTGGCGGGACAACTGTCGTTGAAAGTTACGAATAAGGTTTGCAGATCTGACTGATAGCTCGTCACGCCGCTCTTCCAGTTATTGCCAATCGAAGGTTCACCTGCGCCGCGCCCCATGTACTCGACCGAGTTGGGCTGTTGTCCGGCTGAGGTAACCAGTGTAGGAGTCAGCACTCCCGGGGCGGTGAAGTTCTCAAAGCCAATCTTTGGTCCGGTATCCTGGTTTGCGATCGGAATTATCCGTGGCGCCGGCGTAGCCGTCGGCGCGGGACCCGAATCGAAGAGTGGCGTCAATTTGATCGTGCCCGTGAACGTCGCGTTGGTTCCGTTATCGAAAGGCACTACATAGATCGTGTAGTTGCCAGTGCTGGCCTGGAACCTCGCCACTTCGGGATTGGTCGACCCGTCGCCTTTAGAGACCATCGAGCCCGTTACTTCGTCGGGTTGGTATACATAGAGATCGAAATCACCGTTGCCGGCAGGCCAGCCAATACTGACGGTGACGGCATACAGAGTCTGATCACCCGGCGGTAGGGAAACCGTGAGCGCAAATTGATCGCAAGTTCCCGAGGCACACGCCGGCGGAGTATTGCCCGCCGGTGACGACGCGTTCGGTGCGGCGAAAGGACCACCGCAGTAACCGAGATTAGAGTTCGACAACGAAACTGTGCCCGCATGTGGTGAGTTACAAGCATTGGGCGTCGGAGTTGGCGTGGGTGTTGGTGTCGGGGTTGGTGTCGGAACACCGTTATCAAAGGCGGCGAACAAGCCTTTGCCGCCCGACTGCCGCGCGATGGTCGCCTTGTGCGTATAGTCGTTGGCGCCGCCCTGAATACACGCCTGAGTTATGCAACCGTCCGGATAAGCAACCAGCACCCGGCCCTGGTGATCTACGGTCGCGTCGATGAAATCAAGCAGGTTTCGGTCGTCTGGAATACGACTGCAAATGACCGTGCCAGAGTTGCAGATCGATCCGCGCTGCACCGGATCGTTGGGCGTCACATCAACCGTCTTCCAGGTGTTGCCGCTGTCATACGTGTAGGCAACGTAAAGATGCCAGACACCCGGAAAACCGGTGTTCGTCGAAAAGTTCGTGTAGTCCTGATAATAGCCCCCAGTCGGCGTTCCCATGAAAGCAAAGGCTGCTCGATCATCATCACCCGCCACCAGGGACGGGAACGTTAGGTTTTTAATTCCGAATGGCGTACCCACATCCTGGCTCGGGCTCCAGACAATCTTGTGATTGGTCTTATCCAGATGACCTACTGCCACTGACGGCGCGCCGTTACTGTTGGCATAGCCATAGTAGATCGTTCCGTTCGCGCCAATGCCGATCGATGGATCGACAATGCCGGGCGCGGGATTGCTGTCCGGAACCAGCTGCGGCTGTGACCAGGTGATGCCGTTGTCTTCTGAGAAAACCAGAGCCTGTTTTGCGGTTGCGGTCGGGAAGTTTCCGATCGTTTGCGCGCCGGCTGACGAACAGTCGCTGTCAGGCACATAGACGGTTCCGTCGGGCGCGACTTTCACGTGACCGTGAATGCCAAAACAACTAACCGTGTAGATTGGAATCGCTGGGCCAAAGGTCAAACCTCCGTCGAGGCTGAGCGCGCACGCGGCAGCTTGAGTTCCGTACTGAGAGCAGTAATAGACGCCGTTCGGATACGCCGCGCCGGTGGTCAAAGGCGCATGCAGCGGCCCGCCGCCAATCGTCTGATGATCGACGCCGGCCGGGAAGCCACAACCCTGACTCGGTACCCAGGTGTCACCGTCATTGAAGGGCGATGCGGTATCCGTATATGCGGCCTTGCTGCACGGGCCCGCCAGTTGTGACGTGAAGGTGCGGCCGGTTTGCCGATCGGTGAAGAGAATCGGATCAAGAGAGCCCGGGGCGTTGGGCGCGCTCTTGCTCTCCCAAAGCGCCTCGGCCGGTGATGCTGCATCATTAAAAGAAACGCGTAACATCTGCGTGCCTGATTGGTACATCGCGCGCCCTTGCGGATTCTGGGCCGAGGGCAAAGCAACGCCGATCGAAGGTTCGCCTGAACCATTCCCGAGGCCGGAGGGCGACTGAAAATTCTGAAATGTAGGCGTGCTGATACCGCCCTGGACAGCGGGTGCGACCTTTGGCTCGAGCGTGGCCGACCCCGTGTAGCTATCACCGAGTGGAATTGTCGGCGAGACACGCAGCAGGTACTTCCCGGATATTGCCGAGATGGCTATTACATCCGGATTGACCGCGAAGAAGTTAGCGGCCTGGAGTTTTCCGAGCGATCCGTCACCATTCAATGTGTAGACGAACAAGTCGAATTGCGCAGCTGGATTCGTCCAGTTGACCTGCACCTTTACATATTGGTGATCGTCATAACCAGCGGGCACGTCGACGTTCATGACAAAGTCGCTGCAGGGCAGCGCTGCATTGCAGGTCGGCACACCATCGACTTGATCGGTTGGGTTCGGAACAGCGAAGGGACCGCCACCAAAGGTCACCGGCGCGCCGCCGGCGGAAAGCACTGGCTCTGAAGTCTGTGCCATTGCCACACGTTCAACTGGAAGGATGCTATGTTTTGCTCCTGCAGCCCTGAACGCGGACGGCCATGCAATCACCGCCAAACATCCGGCGGCGAAAAGGGCGACGAGAAATTTTCTCAGCGCTTTCGAAAGGGTAAATGGCGAAAAGGCGAATGCGTTTGAAATTTGATTCCGTGACATGGCAACTCCCCTTCCAATTTCTATGGCCTAACAGGCGCTATAACGATTGGAGCAGGTTACGGATTCGCGGTTGAGGAATTCTTGAGTTGAGTGCTGAGAATTAAATGACGGAGGGCAATAACGAAAATGCAATCGATTTGAAAGGAGTTGTCCTGTCAGAAGCCCGACCGTGAGGGAGGGCATTGCGCGAGATGAAAATCTTAGCGGATCACTTTAGACAGGCATCAGGGTGGACTCAGTCTCTTCTCTTAACTTCTCGGCCTGATAGTGAGTTGTGAGTCCGTCGATGATTTGGTCGAGAGCGCCGTCCATCACCAGGTTGAGCTGGTGAATGGTAAGGCCGATGCGATGATCGGTGACGCGGTTATCTTTGAAATTATAGGTGCGGATCTTTTCTGAGCGGTCGCCACTGCCCACCATAGATCGGCGCTCACTGGCCTCGGCGTCGTGCTGCTTCCGCTCTTCCAGCTCCTGCAATCGCGAGCGCAGCACCCGCATTCCCTTTTCTCGATTCTTGATTTGCGACTTTTCATCCTGCATTGATACGACCACGTTGGTGGGCAGGTGTGTGATGCGCACGGCTGAGTAGGTTGTGTTTACCGACTGGCCCCCGGGACCTGAAGAACAAAAGGTATCGATACGCAGGTCTTTCGCGTCGATTTTAACGTCGACTTCCTCGGCTTCGGGCAACACCGCGACAGTAATTGCCGAGGTGTGAATGCGGCCGCTGGCTTCGGTTTGCGGCACACGCTGGACTCGATGGACGCCGGATTCGTGTTTCAAACGGGAATAGACTCTGTCGCCTTCAATTAGCGCCACGGCCTCTTTCAGGCCACCGATCCCGGTTTCCGAAGCGTCGAGAATTTCCATCTTCCACCGCTGCCGTTCGGCATAACGGGCATACATCCGGAGAATGTCGGCCGCGAATAAAGACGCTTCATCGCCTCCGGTGCCGGCTCGTATTTCCAGAATCACATTTTTTTCATCGTTGGGATCACGCGGAATCAAAAGCAGTTTGAGATCGGTGTCGGCCTGCTCGAGCTGCGCCTGCAAGGCTTCGATCTCGACCCGGGCCAGCTCGCGCATCTCTTCGTCTTCAGCGTGCTCCATCAACTCGCGCGCGCCGGTAAGTTCGTCATTCAGCGCCTTCCAGGCCCGATATCTTTGGACAATCTCGCCCAGACTGCGATGTTGCTTGGCGGCCTTGCCGTAGGCGGAAGGATTTGACAGCAACTCCGGTGAAGAGAGTTCGTTGGTCAGCCCTTCATAGCGATTTTCAATTTGTGCGAGTTTATCCAGCATTGTTCTGTAGCACAGGCTGCCAGCCTGTGCTCCCTCATTCAGCAGCAGGCTGGCAGCCTGCTGTACACTCAGGACAGCGGCGCCAGTTGGGCCTCGCCGGTCTGCGGTTCCAGCTTCAATGACGCCTTCAGCGCTTCGATCGCGACTTCGAGCTGCGAATCATCCGGCTCTTTCGTCGTCACATTCTGTAGCCAGACGCCCGGTTTCGTGATTATCTTAAAGAAGGCGCCGCCTTCTTTCCGTGCCGACAGGCGAATGATTTCATAAGAGAGTCCCGCGACCACGGGAATCAAAGCGATGCGCACCAGGAAATTAAAGAGCAGCGAATCAAACTTGATCACCGAGAACAGGATGATCGAGACCAGCATCACCACCATCAGAAAACTTGTACCGCAGCGCGGATGCTGACGTGGCTGAGGCCGAGCGTTGTCCACCGTCAAGGCCAAACCCTTTTCCCAGGTGAATACAGTCTTGTGTTCCGCGCCGTGATATTCAAACACCCGCCTAATGTCTTTTAGCAAAGAAAAACTGATGATCATGATCAGGAAGAACGACATACGAATCACACCGTCTATTAGATTGAAACTAACCGAAGGCCGCACCGGGTGCAGATAAGCGCGAACTGAATTCCAAGTGCGGGTGTACCAAGCTTCCGGAACGCCGGCATCCTGCCGGCGGTTCGCAGGCGACCCTGCCTGCGTCTGGCTGGCGGCTACCCGGTCGCTACCACTCGCGGTACTGACCTCTGCCGCCGGGGTCGCCCAACCCGCCGCTATGAATAAGGCGTTCGTTAACAAAAGCGGCGCGGCGACGAAAAGCAATACGTTGAAAATCAAAGCAAAAACAATCGAGCTGGCCGCGGCCGCCGTGGAGCCTTTCTTCAACTCATCTTTGGAACGTTTCTTAGTCGGCATGGGAAACAGACCCGGCACGGCGCCCGTTAGTCCGGCAAAGTCGCCTTCGCCTTCGATCACCGCTGGGGTCAAAGCGATTTGTACTTCGGCAGCCTTCGCGTCTTCGACTTCCGCGAAGGCTTCACTCGCCGAGTAATTGAGCGCCTTGATTCCCAGACCCATCGACTGCAGCAACACGGCGCCGCCTCGCAATACGGGCAGCTTGAGGATGGGAGCTTTATCACTCCACTTTGGCAGCACCGCCGCAGTGTTGACTATGGTGCCATCGGCTTTGCGCACAGCGATCGCATAGGCGTTCGGAGTGCGCATCATCACGCCCTCGATAACCGCCTGGCCGCCCACTATTAGATCTCTTTCGTTGGTGCTCATCTTCTCTCCAGGTGGCACAGACTTCAGTCTGTGATGTCAGTTGCCCCAGGTCGAATCACAGACTGAAGTCTGTGCCACTACCACTTACAACAATGCCGGCGATTTGCTGCTGGTTGCCACGCTTTGACGCAATTACGGCAACCAGCGTCGAAAGGCGCCGGCATCTCTTACCTTGCTTATGGCTAATGTTTCAACATCATCGTCTGTACTCTTACTGCGCTGGGGTGGCTTCCGCTTCCGGAGTCTTCTTACCATAACGCCGGTTGAAACGGTCTACGCGGCCGGCGGTATCGATGAGTTTCTGTTTGCCGGTAAAGAAAGGATGGCAGGCAGAGCAAATCTCGATATGCAGATCGCCTTTGCGCGTCGAACGGGTCTTGAAGGTTTCGCCGCAGGCGCAAGTGACGGTTATTTCGTTATATTCAGGGTGAATTCCAGGCTTCATTTTATTTCTCGCTTGCTATAGTAGTCGTTTAGTCGTCTCGATCAAACAAGCAATGATAAGGGCCGGAACTGGGCTGCGTCAAGCCGTGGCTCTTTCGGTAAATGTCTCTCGTCATGGGCTGATCGGTAAGGCTGGACTGGGCCAAACTTGTAAAAATAAGTGAATTGACAACGGCTCAAATCGCGTGCTACAAGTCACTTGTCCGACCTGATTTACACTTAGCATTAACACGTGAGCGTAGCGTTTGCCTTGTTGGAATTGCGCGCGCCCGTGGCCGGGAGTGCCAGAGCGTCCTAACTCAGAGTGTATTAACTGAGGGTCATGGCAGAGGAAGACAAAGCCACCCAACCGGGTTCACCCGCGGACACGTCATCAGATCAGCGCACGCAGGACCAGGCGCGCGCTGCAAAGCCCTCGTCGCTAACCGCCGACGCCGAAAAAGACGCACAAGTTGAAGCGGCGAAAGCGCGCGTGGCCGCTGTTAAGGAGGCCGCCCAGGCCGCGCCCGGCGCACCCAAAGCTCCCGTAAAGAAGAAAGAAGAAGGACCGAAACCGACCGATGCCTCAGCGCATCCGCTGGTAGCGAAGTTGCGCGAAAAGTTCGCCGGGGCAGTCATCGATGCCACCGAGTTTTTGGGCCAGCTCTCAATCCGGATTGAGCCGGCGCGCGTCGTGGAGGTATGCGATGCTCTGAAGCGCGATCCGGAAACGCCTTTCAACTATTTATCTGATTTAACCTGTGCGCATTACCCTGATGATCGTGAAGCGCCCTTCGAAGTCATTTACAATCTGTATTCAATCGCGGCGAATGAGCGCGTGCGTCTCAAGGCCCGGGTCAATACCGAAGGAGGCGAGGGCATCGACAGCGTGACGGGTGTTTGGCCTTCCGCCGATTGGCCAGAGCGTGAGGTTTACGATCTGTTCGGCGTGAATTTCCGCAACCACCCCGACTTGCGACGCATACTGCTGCCCCCGGACTGGGAGGGACATCCCTTGCGCAAGGATTATCCGCTGGAGTTTGTAGAGAACAAGTGGACGGAAAATCATCTGCCCGAATTTACCGACGTCCAACAGGAACAGTTAGAACAGAGACGCGCATATGGCTTGGAAATCCTGTCAGCGTCGCCTGAACGCGAAGTGCGCGAGCTATTCAAGAGTGGCAAAGAGGTAATGCCCAAGGACAAGTGAGCAGTCGGCGGTGAGCAGGAGTCAGTACCGGGAGCGGTAGCGACCGGGTCGTCCAAGCTAAGAGTCGAGAATCGATGTCCCCAAAAGAAATCGCCGTTCATTACGAAGCAAAGGTCTTTGATTCGCCGGCCGCGGCGGAGAGCGCCGGGTTTGCTCTGACCGAAACCCTTTCGCCGCGCAATGTCTGGAATAAGGCCAGCGCCGCTCAATCGATCGCTTTGAAACTGCGCGAGAAAAAAGAGAAGGGCGAAGCAAAAGAGATTGGGCTGGTCATTGAGCCGTGGAGCGTAACCGGCTGTTATGTTCCGAATGAAAAAACTTCTTAGATTCGTTTAGAGGCGGGCTACCGCCCGCCGGTGCGGACTTATGCATCAAGTAGAAATCGCCACCACGCAACGGACGCTGCTCGACAGTCCAGAGATGACCCTGAACATGGGACCGCAGCATCCTTCTACGCACGGCGTGTTGCGGGTAATTCTCAAACTCGACGGCGAGACTGTGATCGATCTCGACTGCGATATCGGCTACCTGCATCGCGGCATGGAAAAAATTGCCGAGAACCGCACGTACTCGATGATCGCGCCTTACTGGGATCGTCTGGATTACATCGCAGCCGTCTCGAACGGGTTGGTCTGGGTCGAGACCGTCGAACAGATGATGGGACTCGCTGTTCCGCCGCGAGCCCACTACATCCGCGTTATTCTGACTGAGCTAAATCGTATTGCTTCGCACTTGTTATGGCTGGGCACGCACGCGCTGGACATCGGTGCGGTGACGATCCTTTTGTGGGCCTTTCGCGAACGCGAGGAGATTCTGAAGATTTTTGAGCGCCAGTTCGGCGCCCGGCTCACGTGTCACGCCTGGCGCATCGGTGGAATGCCCAATGACGCTTACGATGATTTTGAAGCGGACGTGCGCCGCTTTATCAACAATTTTCCCAAGCGCGTCGATGAATACGAAACGGTGCTGTCAGAGAATCGCATCTGGTTGAGTCGCACGGTCGGGATCGGCGTGATCACAGGCGAAGAGGCTGTGGCCATCGGTTTGTCGGGTCCGTCGCTGCGTGGCTCTGGCGTGGCCTGGGACATACGGAAATCGCGGCCATACGCGGCGTATGCGGACATGGATTTTGATGTGCCGCTGGGCGAGAACGGCGATACCTACGATCGCTACCTGGTGCGGATGGAAGAGATGCGACAGTCGCGACGAATCGTCCAGCAGGCACTCGACAATCTGCCTGATGGACCAGTGAACGCGAAGGTGCCGAAACTTATCAAGCCGCCGGTTGGCGATTACTATCATTCGATAGAAGGACCGAAAGGCGAGATTGGCTGCTATCTGGTATCCGACGGTACGCAACAGCCCTGGCGCGTGCGCGTGCGTCCCCCGTGCTTTATTAATCTTCAGGCATTGAAACAGATGAGCATCGGGCATTTGGTTGCGGACGTCGTGGCGATCATTGGAACTTTGGACATTGTTTTAGGTGAGATCGATCGATGAGTTGTGAACCACAGATGAACCCAGATAGACACAGATCAGAATTAACCGGAGGGAGCGCGGACATCCTGTCCGCCAGCGGGCGCAGCCCGCTCTCTTCTCTCGTAGGAGTTGCTTGAAAAGGGCTGCGCGTTACGCGCGGGCGGACAGGATGTCCGCGCTCCATCTTATTTAGAAACGCATGATTGGATTATTAGCGCCACTCAACTTCGTCGATAGCTTGCTGCTGAAGTTCTTCAGCGAGCAGACGGTGAACTATGTCATCTGGCCATTCATACAGGTGGGCGCGGTGGTGACGATTACGGCGGGCTGGGTCGCTTATGCGACTTATCTGGAAAGAAAGATTTCGGCTTTCATGCAGGCGCGGCTGGGGCCAATGCGCGTCGGGCCGTGGGGTCTGTTGCAACCGATTGCCGATGGTTTGAAGTTGCTGACGAAGGAAGACTTCATTCCGGAGAACGCAGATCGTTGGATCTTCTTTCTCGCCCCGTACATAGCAGTCGTGGCCGCGTTCATCGTCATGGCTGTGGTGCCATTCGGGCCGGACTGGGCCGTCATCACTGACGTCAACATCGGAATATTATTTGTCCTCGCGGTGTCCAGCGTGGGTGTGCTGGCTTTGATTCTCGCCGGGTGGTCGTCGAATTCTAAATACGCTTTGCTGGGTGCGTTGCGCTCGAGTGCGCAAATGGTTTCGTATGAAGTTTCGATGGGACTGGCGATCATTGGCGCGTTGATGTTCGCGCGCACGCTATCACTCTCGGGCGTCGTCGCCGCGCAGCAATCTGATTCGATCTTCTTTTTGCTCTACCAGCCAATTGGTTTTGTGATCTTCCTGATCAGCGGCATCGCTGAGAACAATCGCGCGCCGTTCGATCTGCCGGAAGCTGAATCGGAACTGGTGGCCGGGTTTCACACGGAGTACTCGGGTTTTCGCTGGTCGCTATTCTTCATGGCTGAGTATGCAGCGATGGTAGTAGTGACCGCGGTCGCTACTACGCTTTACCTGGGCGGCTGGTACTTTCCCTTCGTCTATCGTTTGACTGAGGCCAAGGGTTTTCACAACGTTTATGTTGTTGTCAGCTTGCTCGTCTTTCTGGCAAAGGCCGGCCTGCTTTTGTATTTATATTTTTGGTTGCGCTGGACGTTGCCCCGCTTTCGTTACGATCAGTTGATGGATTTGGGTTGGAAGTGGTTGTTGCCGGCGGCGCTTATTAACATCGTCATCTCGGCGATCGCCGTGGTCACGCTTCAGGGCCTTGATGGCTGGCATGGAATACACGCAATCGATTCGATAAATGCCGGGCTGAACCTGACGGCGACGGGTAAGGGGATTGCGATTGCCTTCGGCGTGGCCAATCTATTCTTAACCGCGGCAATCCTGTCGTTAATCAACTGGCGTTCGCGCGACTTTAATTTAAAGAAGCAGCGCCGGAAGATTCGTTTCGCGGTGTTGGCTAAAGGGAAGCCGGCGGTCGCGCCGATCACAAGTGAGGCCAAACCCAATGAAGTTTAGAAGCGGGCTACTGCCCGCTTAGTCGGGCGGTAGCCCGACTCTAAACGGTTCTGATTTCAAGTGCCACTGATTGCAAATGTAGATTTTGAAACCTAAGATTTCATCATGCCATTAGTTGCAGTTCCCAAACCGACGTTTACGCAGAAGCTGAAACGCTTCTTCATGGCCGATCTTTTGAAAGGACTCGGCCTGACGCTGAAATTCAACCTGGGGGCGTTGACGTCCAAAGATTCGGTCGCCGGGAAGGGAATCTACACTGAGCAATATCCGTCGGTGCGTCCGGATGTGGCGCCGCGTTTTCACGGCGCGCCACGGCTGAACATGGATCCGGAAACACACGACACGCTGTGCATCGCCTGTAATCTTTGCGCGCTGGCCTGTCCGGAAGATTGTATTGACGTCATTCCCATGGACGTTGAAGTGGTCGTGGCCGGCAAGCCGCGCCGCAAGAAGGTCCTCGACGAGTTTATCTTCGATACGTCGCGATGCATGTTCTGCGCTCTCTGTCAGGAGGCCTGCCCGACGTATTGTCTCGAGCTGACCCAGGACTTTGAGCTGGCCACCTATTCGCGCGCCGGCTTTGTCTGGAACCGCGAGATGCTCGAACAGGGTAGGGAAACGGTTAAGTACGAATCGTAACTGATTGTCTGGTCCGTGTTATTAGGTCATTTTCCATTTATCATTTGACATCTTTCATTTGCCATTTAGTTTGTTCGGCGTTCGCTGAAGAGGCTGCCGGCGTTTCCAAATGAAAATTGATAAATGTCAATTGATAAATGGAAAATGATCTTTGACGAAGATTCAGGACAAAGCACAACGAAATGATTCTCTCCGGCTGGGAAACAGTATTCTTCTGGATCTTCTCGATCTCTGCGATCCTCGCGGGGTTGTTGACCGTGATGGCTCGCAACGCCGTGCACTCCGCCCTGTTTCTGATCTCGTCGTTGGTATCGGTAGGCGCGCTCTTCATTTTGCTCGGCGCTGAATTCATCGCCGGCGTGCAGATTCTGGTTTACGTCGGCGGCGTGATGGTGCTGTTTCTATTCGTCATCATGCTGGTCAACGTGGGGGCCGAAGAGGAAGGTCGCGCCCCGATGTTCCATCGCCCCTCGCAGGTCGCGACGGCGCTGGTGTTCTCGTTGATGCTGGTGTTCGGATTGCTATATGCCATTAACGGCGCGTTCGGCGGGCCGAAGGACAAGGAGCAAGCTCAACAAACAGCGATTGCGCGGGGTGCGCGCGATCAGACTCTGCAGACGGGGGCGACGGGTGTTAGCCGGCTGTCGACTGAAACCGAGCGCGTGGGTAACAGTCTGTATACCTACGCCTCTCTACCGTTTGAAATTGCGAGCTTGCTGTTACTGGTGGCGATTATTGGTTCAGTGATGTTGGCGCGAACCTTAAAACAGGAAGCCGCAGCGGACGATGTCGATCCCGACGAGCTGCAAACAGCTGCGTCGGTGAGGAGTCTTGAAGCTGAGTCAAACAAATAGATGGAGCGCGGACATCCTGTCCGCCAGCGGGCAAAGCCCGCTCAGGTTTACGCTAAGCATTGCTTGGCAGGTCGGTTCGCGCTAAGCGCTCAGGCGGACAGGATGTCCGCGCTCCGACGGATTGCAACGTCCATAAACATTTCGCCGCTATGCGGCTGAATTCGAAACGATGAATCATGTGACGACAATGTTCGCGCTGCTTTTTCAGGAAATATCAAACGACCGTTGGTCGAAGGCAGTCGACGGCGTCAAGCACCCAGACATTTCGAAGTTCCTGGTCATTGCGGCGATCCTTTTCATCATCGGCGTCGCCGGCGTGCTGACGCGCCGAAACCTTTTGGTGATCTTCATGTCGATCGAGTTGATCTTAAACGCCGCAAACCTGAACTTTATTGCTTTCTCGCGTTACTTGCAGGACACGGGCGCCGGCAACCCGATGGCCGGGCAGATATTCACTGTCTTTATTATTGTAGTCGCCGCCGCTGAAGCGGCCATCGGACTGGGCATCGTGATCGCGCTTTATCGCAATCGCGAAACGATCTGGATAGATGAGATTGATTTGATGAAATGGTAGAAGGACAGAAATCGGAAGTCAGAAGGGCAAGCGCCTTTCCCCACGGCCGAACTTGTGGGCGACTCAGACATTCG
>JAWWPL010000427.1:0-7365 GCA_033850605.1 Blastocatellia bacterium
TTTTGTGCCTCTTTGCGGCTTGTCTTCTGCTCGATCTTATCAGCGTATATCTGTGTCCATCTGCGGTTGGTTTCTTAAAGGAGATTCATCGGCGTCGGGTTCTTCGGATCTTTGGTGTAGTCATAAAAACCGCGACCTGACTTGCGACCATAGAGTCCCGCCATCACCATGCGCTTCAATAGCGGCGGCGAGGCAAAGCGCTTTTCCCGAAACTCGTTGAACATGATCTCGGCTATATAATAAGTTGTATCGAGCCCGACGAAATCGCCCAGGGTCAGCGGACCCATCGGATAGCCACAGCCAAGCTTCATCGCGTTGTCGATGTCCACGATCGATCCCACGCCTTCCTCCAGCGCGCGTATAGAATCAAGCATGTACGGCACCAGCAGACGATTCACGATAAAGCCGGTCTTGTCGTTGGCGCGCACCGGCACCTTGCCTAACTTCGTCGCGAATGTGATTGCCTCTTCATAGACTTCAGCGCCGGTCAGAATTGTGCGTACTACCTCGACGAGTTTCATAATCGGCACCGGGTTAAAAAAGTGCATGCCGATAAACCGTTGTTGCCGTTCAGGCGAAGTGACCGACATCATCTGAGTTATCGAAAGCGATGAAGTGTTCGACGCAAAAATTGTTTCCGGCTTGCAGATCGCGTCGAGTTGCCGGTAGGTGTTGTGCTTCTCTTCCAGGTTCTCGATGATTGCTTCGATAATGATGTCGCAATCGGCGAGGTCGTCGAAGGATGTGGTCCCGAACAAACGATCGCGAGTTTGTTTCTGCTGCTCGGCGCTGATCGTCCCTTTCTGTGCAAACCGCTCTAAAGACTTTTCAATCGCGGCGAAACCTTTCTGCAGCAGCCCTTCCGAAACCTCGCGCACTGTGGTTTCAAAACCCGCGCCGGCCGCGGTCTGGGCAATGCCGGAGCCCATCAACCCGCAACCGAGCACACCAACTTTCCTGATCTCCATCTCCATCTCCTTTTGAATTGAGAAATTAATCTGTTTAATGAATCAATACGACTTAACAGAGAAAACGAAATTAAGGCGCAGACAATTTTACTCTTCGGTAGCTATCCGTCAGTGTTTTATTCTTGTGCGCGGCAACAACATAGATTGCCGGAAAACGTTCTCAGTCCCGTAGGTACGAAATGTTTGTAGTAATGTGCTCCAAGAATAATCGGGCAAGCTCCGTAGGAGCGAAATATTATCGGACGACTTACATTTCGCTCCTACGGAGCTAGGGTCGTTTGGCTCGGCCGCTGCTATAAACATCCGGCCCCTACGGAGCTAACCGTCGCGACGGTTGTATGGCGCTTTTTCTCTTGCGCCTTGGCGCCACTGTGATTCAGCAACACACACTAACGGAGCACTACCAACTCTTCGATTTACTTGCTTACAGAGAGGTAACTGACCTCGACAAACATCTCCACGACTACGGCGTGGGGGTCGGTTGCGGGCGTTGGACACCAAACTGTTTGCCCTCAGTCCAAAACCAGTTATCGTAGCTCGTCTGCCATAATTTAAAGTCGGCGATTAGCTTTCGTTGTTCCGCCACACCCTCCGGTGTCATTTTGCGTGGCGGCTGCCAATCGTTGACGTACTTCGCGGCCCTCCCCAGCAGTGATTTGAGTTCCGCCCGAAGCGCGTCCGTTTGATCGTCGAACCGTTCAGTCTTATCCAATTGCGCAATTGCCGGATCAATTCCGCTGAGGTCACCATTCTTCAGCGCATTGATCGCGGCCACCTCGCCGGCGCCAAACGCGCTGTTGTTAGCGTCAAAAATCGCGGCCTGACGATTTCGCGCCGCCAACTCTGAATTGGAAGGCGATCGAGCACCAGCCGCCGGATATTGCCGATGGGCACGCGCTGCCATAAAGAAACATCCGATCACCAGCACAAGAGACGCGATTTGCAGAACGCGCCAGGCGATCGTCACGCCGGTCGGCATACCGGGGCGCTTATAACTTACGACTGCGGCAAAGGCGGCGCCCGAAATCAACCCGCCCATGTGCGCCGCGTTATCGATGATGCCGCGCGCCATAAATCCAATGCCGAGGTTTAGCAAAATGATCGGTAACATTCCGGTGCCAAAGGCGCGCTTGAAACCTTCCGGCAACTCGTGGCGATACTTAATGCCGAAAACAAACAACACTCCGACCAGTCCGAAGAGCGCCCCCGATGCTCCCGCCGAAGGACTGTCACCCGGTTTGATCAGAAAACTTCCAATCAAGCCGGGACGCGAACCGGGAATCACTGTCAGATAGCTCGCCAACACGCCGGCGATACCCGTGGCGACCCAAAACACCACGAACTTTGCCGAGCCATAGAGTTTCTCGACCCAGGGCCCGATGACCCAGAGGCTATACATATTGATCAGTACGTGCAGCAGATTGACGTGAATGAAAATTGGCGTAACGAGACGCCAGTACTGATGCGCATTATGAATCCAGTAATTTGTCTTCGCGCCGAAAGCAATAAGCACGTCTTCGGGGAACGCGCCCCAAAGAACGGAGGATTGCATCCCGCTCGCATCCCACATCAACAGGAAGACAAAAAGATTCGCGACCAGAAAGACTATGGTGAAGATGTAAGGACGCGACAACACCGCCCGCGCATAACTCATCGCATAACGCTCGTGCAGAGGTAGCGACGGCGCCGCATCCGCGCGCAACGGCGCATCACAAACCTGACAACTGGCTTCACCCGCGCCAATCAGCGCGCCGCAATTGCGGCAGACGCTGGGGCGGCCCGCATAACTGATTTGGTTGTCAGGCAAGTGTTTTCCGGGAAAGTGTCGTTCGAGTCAAACTCACGAAAAGTTTTCAGGGCCAGGGATTAGATCGCCACTTGTCGACTGTTTATGTCGGGATAAGTCCCGCCTTTAAACGACGACGGCGCGGGGAATCGATGTGGTTTCGCCACGAACTACTTGCCGAGGTCAGTAAGCAGATTTACCAGATCGTCAGCGTGCTCTTCTTCCATGGCCAGAATACCTTCCATCATGCGTCGCGTGGTCGGATCATCGTTACCGAGGTACTGAATGATCTCGCGATAACTATCGATGGCGATGCGTTCGGCCACGAGGTCTTCCTTGATCATGTCGAGCAAGGTGTCGCCCTCGACATATTCTGCATGGCTGCGTGTCAGTAGGCCCTCAGGGTTAAAATTTGGCTCGCCTCCCAGTTGGACTATTCGTTGCGCGATTTGATCGGCGTGGCCCTGCTCTTCGTTGGCGTGTTGCAGGAATTCGGCCGCAACGCCCTCCGCATGAATTCCCGAAGCCATGAAATAGTGACGCCTATAACGAAGCACACAGACGATCTCAGTTGCCAGCGCTTCGTTCAGAATCTTGTTCACCGTCTCACGGTCGGCTTTGTAGCCTTCGGTCACTGCACCTTTCTCGATGTGTTGTCGAGCTCTTTCGCGCAGCGTTTTGACGTCGGTAAGAAATGGTTTGTCAGCCACAGTGTGACACTCCTTCAATTCCAGATTTTGTAGTAGGAAAGGGAGGATATTACTCGTCAGCAGCAAGCCAGAGCAAGTTGGTTGAAAGGCGCGTGGTTTTTTCCCTTCCTGTGGAAGGGGTTAGGGGAAGGTGCGAAGCTTGAGGCAGACAAGCCCTCACCCGAGCTCCCTACCAACGGTAGAAAGGGAAAAGTGGGATTGTCTTCGCAGCTTTGCGAGGGAGTCTCAAGGAGTCTCAACAATATTGGGTTTGAAAATAAAACCATCAACCACAGATTGACACGGATAAGCACTGATTAAGAATGGAAGCTAACCTGGCGTAGCTTGTCATTCCTATCGGTGCTCATTTGTGTTCATCTCGTTACTTGATTTGTCAGATGCATCACTCGCTTCACCGTCAATCGCCGCTTACTTTTCCGGGAAGTTTTATTTCCGTCTCGGCGCCGGGATCGTTGACTACTTCCACCGGTGCACGCCAAACCAATGTCTTTATGCGACAGGTCCCGGTGTTGTCTTCGCGGCAATAAACAAACGTGAATGATGCGTGCACTTCGGCAGTGCCTACCATCGACGCCTTGACCGGAACTCGAATCGGAAGCTGCAAGCCTTTGGTGGAGCGGGCCGCATCCGGCTCAGAAATCACCAGCGACTTCGCTCCGTCCTCGGTCGAGATTTTGTAGTGCTGGGGTGCTGTCGGGTTCAGATGATAACCAGCAGGCAATGCTATGTTGAGTGAAATAGTAGCATCGCCGGCTCGCAATCTCTGCAAAGGTAATTTGATCTCTTCAGCGTTTGGCGCGGCTTCGCTGTTGGCTGCCGGCTGACTTACGGCCGGCGGTTGCAGACCCTTGATCGGCAAAGTCTTCGTTTCTTTCGTTTTCAAATCAACTGTGCGGATCGCGTGATTGTTTGTGTCCGCGATGAAAAGCTTGTCTCCGGCCACAGCCAAACCGCCCGGTTCGTAAAATGATGGCCTGGCGCCGTCAGCCTGACCCGGCTTTCCCGTCCCCGCGAAACTCTTTACCGAGCGTGCCGCGGGATCCAACAACTTGATCTTGTGATTGTAGGTGTCGGCGATCAATAGCTTGTCGTTCCAAAGGGCCAGACCAAGCGGATGCTGCAGGCGCACGTCATTGCCCGATCCGTCCTGGTCACCAAAATCAAATAAGTTGCCTCCCACCAGAGTACTCACTTTGCCGCCGGGGCCGAGATTAATCGCCCGAATGATATTCGCCTCGGCATCAGACACGTACAAAGTTTTTTCATCCGTCGCCAGGGCCGAAGGCTGCGCAAATCCTGCCTCGTCGACCGGCCCATCAACACGCGCTTCGCGTCCTGAGCCCGCGAACGTCGAAACCTCCTGCTTATCCAGATCGAGTTTCCAAATTTGATGCGGACCGGCCATCGCGATGTAGAGCGTTCGGTGCACCAACTGCAAATCCCATGGAGAGTTCAGCGCAATGCTGCCCGCTGGTCCGGCTTCGCCATACTGATGCGATTGCTCGCCCGTGCCCGCAATCGTCTTTACAGTTTTTGATTTCAGGTCGATCTGCCGAATCAGATGGTTCTCGGTATCCGCGACGTATAAGGTATCGCCGGAGAGCGCCATACCCTGGGGCCGAAAAAAGGTGGCCTGATCGAATGTCCCGTCCTGCGCTCCATGGACTCCCGACCCAATGGTTTCTACCAGCGTGCCATCGAGTTTGGCGATCACGATGCGATTGTGATCAGAGTCAGCAATGAAAAGCCGTCCGCTCTTTTGATCCGCGAGAATTTTGCCGGGAAAGGCCAGCGGCAGGTCGCCGACTTTGGCCCGTTCGAGGACTAACTTGAGCGGCGCTTCGTTCAATTCTCCGCGCTTCCGAAACTCAGCTATCGAGTCGGCAATCTCTTTATCAAGCGTTTCGTAACCACCTTCTCCCGATAACTTGCCGATGATGTAGCCAGCCGGATCGATCAAGTACCGCGTCGGCCAGGCGTTTACCGCATAGGCTTGCCAAATGGCAAAGTCGGCGTCATTGACGATTGGGTGCTCGATCTCGTAACGCAGAACGATGCGGCGGATATTCTCGGTGTCTTTTTCGTTATCAAACTTGGCCGAGTGCACCCCGATGACTACCAACTCGTTCGGGTATTTCTTTTCGAGCTTCTTGAGATCGGGAATAATATGCATGCAGTTGATGCAGCCGTAAGTCCAAAAGTCCAGCAGCACAACTTTGCCTTTCAAGGCAGCGAGCGATAAGGGCCTGTCAGTGTTTAGCCAACCTCGCCCGCCGCTTAACTCTGGTGCGCGCACTCGAGCACGTTCCTGTACTGGCATTTCAAAACCTTCCTGTGAATTTGAAGAATGAACATTCAATGACCAATGGCCGAGTGAGAAAAACAAAAGCAATCCAATGCCGTAGATGGGAATGTTTTTTCGGCTCTGCCGCAGCACATAGCGGTAAGGCTTTGCCTTACCGGCGCGCAGGTCATTCCGGAGCGAAGAGGCTGCGACTCCGAGTCGAGGCGCAGCCTCTCCTTCAAATAAGGAAGGACGACGGAAAGGCAGAGCCTTTCCGCAATGTGCTGCGGCCAAGCCGCGGTCTTTCGTTTCCAGCAGTTTCATTTACCTGTCAAAGTATCTGGTCAAGTTTCTCAACCGCTCTTCTTAGATGCGGGATGGTAATCGATCCGCCCACCACCAGAGCGACATTGAAGGCGTCCATGAATTGTTCGCGGGTCACGCCATTGGCGGCGCATTGTTTGACGTGGTAGGTCACGCAGTCATCGCAACGCAGAACGATCGAGCCGACCAGTCCCATCAGCTCTTTAGTTCGCTTATCGAGCGCGCCGTCTTCATAGGCCTGAGTATCCAGCGCAAAAAATCTCTTGATGCCGAGGTGGCCGCTGTCCAAAAGTTTCTCGTTCATCTCGCTGCGGTAGCGATCGAATTCATCCATGGGGATACCCCTTTCACGACTGTTTTGCTTCGGTTTCCGGTGTTCTCTGGCAATTTACCATAAGTCTCAACCTATCGCCGGGAGCGCGGACGTCTCGTCCGCAGCGCGGCACATAATCTTTGGGAGCAACTAAATATTCGCGCCGCGCGCTCAATGCGGACGGGATGTCCGCACCCCCAGCAAAACAAGGCCTGTATCCTAATCCTATGTTCTTATGCTGGCATCCTTGCCCTGTGCCTGTACAATTCAAACAGCATGAGCGGTTCTGAACCTCAGCATGAAAGTCCAGCAGTAGACCCGACCGCGGGCGCCCCGCCGGACGAACCGCAACTTTACGACCTCGTTCCCTTCGTAGCTGGCGATCGAGTCTTTGCGGTCTTTGCCGATCAGGTTGACGGCACTGCCGAGGCCAGGAAACCCGCGGCGTTGCCGAACGCGCCGGCGACCGTACTCGGTGTCGTCTGTATGCGCGGGCACATGCTGACGGTGCTCGATCCGATTGCAGTCCTGACCGGCGAAACGTTTGGTTGGCCGGAGAGCTTGCCGGCGGTGATTGCGTTGCGCGGAGATGAGCAACTGGCGCTGGCGGCGCACAGTTGCCGCGACACGATCACCATCGCGGCGGAAGACATTCAACCGTCAAGCCAGATCAACGAAGATGGTTTCGAGAATGCCGTTCTCGGAATCGCGCGCTATGGCGGGGAAGAAGTTACAGTTTTGAGAGTGGATAAATTGTTCGCTGCCGCGGTGCGGCGAAAGGAACGAAGAAGGAGACGGATTTAGAAGTGCCAGACTACGATCCACGAAAACACACTAAGCACATTAATATCTTCGAGTCGTTTGGGGTGATTTCGTGGACCGGTTTTTTTGCCTACCACCTCTTGCTTGCTGCCTACTGTTTTCTAGCTGCCGGCGCGATTTTCAACGTCATTCGTTCGCTCCCGCGCACCATCTCGACT
>JAWWPL010000435.1:0-3776 GCA_033850605.1 Blastocatellia bacterium
TCAGCCAGTTCTTCATAAACATTCGGCAGAGTTTCGAACAGGACAGTCGGATAGTAGTCGATCCCCATCCTGATCTCATCGCGAACGGTCGGGCGACGACCACGCACCTCGTCCGTCTGCCAAAGTGAGGTAATCTCCGCGGTGATTGCCTGCTCGCGTTTCTCAGCTTCTCTCTCAGTAAGCGGCAGACCATCAAGTCGCTCGAGTTCGTCGGCAATGCGTCGTCTCTTGAACAGCACAGTTCGCCTGGCGACCTCGGTGGGATGGGCGGTGAAAACAACAGTGACTTCCACTTGTCGCAACCAAAGCAAAACCTGCTGCTCGGTGATTCCCGCAGCTCGCATCCGTCGGAGGGTTCCGAGAAATGATCCGGGCTGAGCCGGGCGATCGGGTGAAACTTGCGCCGCGCGGCGCCGGCGTTTGCGATGATTTGTCTCCGCGAGGTTCGTCAACTCGAAGTAGATCGCGAAAGCTTTTGTCATCCTATGCGCCTGAGCAATGTCGAGACCGTTGACGATTCGGTGCGCGCGATCCATCAAATGGTGTTCAGCGCCGGCCTCTTTCTTGGAAGTTTCGCGACTTCCGTGCTCCTCACGCCGTTCGATCAGCAACGATCTCAATTCCTCAACCGCTATGAAGAGTTCGTTTCCAACCTGTTCTTTCAGCACCTCTCCGAGCAGACGGCCAAGCGAGCGGACATCACGACGCAACGGCGCTTCCTTCAGATCGCCGGCCTGGCTGACAATCTCAGCCAGCCTCGCTGCCTGATCGTTAACCTTCCAGAGTGGTTCCCTTCCCCGCATGTTTCATTTCCTCGGCTCCCGAAATCAATATCACAACTCGACAACTTGATGATACCTTGACGGGCGATCGTCCTCCGATGGGAGGCCTCAGAAAGTTAATGCGATTTGTGCTCACATAAACCGACCAAGCCTTGCAATTATCAAACTGGTTGAGGGGCGCGACGCAGAGCTGTCGGCGCGCTTGTCTACCAGCGCCAGAAGCATTTCATCAATCTGTATATCCGGCCGGCTGAGCAAAGCAATGCGAGCGGCGAAGTCGCCACGAAACGTCAGCGATATAACCTGCTCCATTGGACCCACTCAGGCATGAACTATTGGGCCGTGTCAGATCTGAACGGTGTCGAGTTGCATGAGTTCGCGCGGCTGGTCAAATCGCGCAATTGCATTGGACTCGGTAACGATGATGCGGGATTCGTTTCCCGTTGCCGCCTCGAACAACTTTAGTTTAGACCGTAGGACTCGGTTAATTCTTTTTGCCGTCAACGTGGAACCTGGGCCTGGCGAAGTCACGCTTGCAGCGCAAGCCGAGGATTCCATGGGAATTCACCCTTTGCCGATTGAGTACATTGGCAAGGTACCCAATTTTAATTGGCTAACAGCGATAGTTATTAGACTACCCGATGAAGTCAGCGCGGGTGGAGATGTGAGCGTGAGTATTCGGTTCCTCGGTTTAACCAGCAACAAGGTCTTGCTGGGTATAAAAGCGCCTTGACACTAAATATGGAAGGCCGAAATATCCGGCACTGTTCGGGTCATCTTGAGTCAGCCTGAGAATCGCCGCATCGTCGGTGACTGCGAAGGTCCCCAGAGACCAACAATCTAACCGAGCGCCGAGTCTACGACGGCCAGCGGGCTGTTGTTCGAAACGTAGGTTATTTCTCTCAGACCGAGCAGGCTGCGCAGCTTGTCTGCCGGCACATCCTTCATTGGCCCGGGCGCAGGCGCGGTGCCGGGCGCCGGCTGGGGAAACGCGGTCGATCGCGCCGTGTGAAAGGTAACGTTGCCTTCTACCTTCTGGAGGATTTGATGAATGTGACCGTTCAGGACAGTGATCGATCCGAAGCGCTTGAGATAGGAGAGAGCTTGCGCGCTGTCTTCAGTTCCCCAACCCCACTCTGGATAGATCGTCCACAAAGGCACATGAGCAAAGACCACGATCGGCGTGCTGCTTGATAGTCCCTTAACATCCTTCTCGAGCCATTGCAGTTGATCATTTCCCAATTGACCGAGTCCGCTTCCTCCGAGGCCGGTGCCAGTCCCCTGTTTCAGGTTCAGGACATTGATCAGTCCAATAAAGTGCACCCCTTGATAATCGAAGCTTTGCCATCCCTGGCCCTGGGTTCCCTTGCCATATCGATCCAGATAGATCTTTCCGTCATCCGAAAACACGTCATGCTCGCCGGGAACATAATAAACCTGGCTCGCCTTAGCGCTCTTGAGCACCTGCGTCGCGGTGTCGAACTGGTCCGGTGTCGAGAGTTGCGTAATATCACCAGTGTGAATTAGAAATGCGGGTTGTTCTTCCAGGGAATTGATTCGGTTCACGGCCTCCTGGAAAGTCTTCGTCACATCCTGGTTCGGCTCTTTGTTGAATCCGATGTGGCTGTCACTGATCTGGACGAAGCTGAATACACCCTTCTGCTTAGCGCCCGGCAGGAGACTACAGGATGTAAGCACTCCCGCGTTCATAGCCCAGACCAGCCCCGTGCCGGCCCACGCCATACATTTCAGGAAACTACGACGCTCGACTCCGTTACTCTCTTTTTCATTTTTTACTTCGTCTGACATCAGTGTGCCTCCTTCTAAGAAATCTACTTAACGATTATTTGGCCGGTCATTCGGGGGTGGAGGGAGCAGAAATAGCTGTACGTGCCGGGCGAGGTGAACTTGTATGAAAACTTCGCGTCCGTATCCAGAGTGCCTGACTTAAAGGTCTTGTTGTTTTCATTCACTGTGTGCGGCTCGTCATCGTGATTAACCCAGGTCACAGTCGTTCCGGCTTTAACTGTGAGCGTGCCGGGTTGGAACGAGAAGTTTTCAACCATGACCTGGTTCGCAGTCGAAAGGGTTGGCAGATCTTTTCCCTCCTCCGGCGATGGTTTTGCCGGCATGTCCATCTTTGACATCTCCGTATTTGAATTTCGAGATACAGTTGGCGCGGGGGGCGATTGCGTTTCCGTGCTGCCGCTGGAGTCCGCCCCGTTCTGGCCGCATGCTGCCAAAAATAAACTCAGCAAACTCGTCGCGATGACGAGTAGAAACTCTCTGTTTAAGTAATTGATCATTCCTCTTTTCCATTCCCTTTGCGCCCAGCACAGCATCACTCGTTGATGACGGCGGTAAGCGCACCTGTCAGCAGGTCAACCCGATGAAAAATCCACCTAACGTCTGACAGAGTGCGCCTGCCTTCGAACACGGCCTGGTTCCCCACTCAACTAAACCGTGCTCTTACTAAACTTAAATTCCCTTTGCTTCGACTATGCATACCGATTGGGCCGGCAAAATATTCCCGCTATTTCTGCTTTCGGAACAGAAAAATAAGACAAGGTCATTTGGTAGGAACTTTAAAAACGGAAGGACAAGGGGGGATGAAAAGAAAAGGAGTGGATTCGAGTTCGAAGTGCAACCGCAACGTTTGGAAAAACTCTCGACAGCCTTATCGATTTGAACTGCTTTACCGCAAAGCGGTTGTGTCTCAAAGCCCAGGGTTGACGCAGCGTCAACCCTGGGCTTTGTGGCATGACCGCTTCGCGGTATCGCTGCCGTAGGTCTTAATCGATCAATTGACTCACTACAGCACTCGCAGGAAGGCCACAAGATCAGACTTCTCCTGCTGCGTCAGATTCAGTTGCTGAACCAGGTTGAAGAACTCCACCGCGTCCTCGAGGGTCAGTAACCGCCCGTCGTGCAGGTAAGGCGGCGATTCCTTAATGCCGCGCAAGGGGAAGGTCTTGATCGGCCCCTGTGCTGTAA
>JAWWPL010000369.1:0-6379 GCA_033850605.1 Blastocatellia bacterium
GGGAACGCCTTCGATCAGCGCGTGGACCTCGGCCAGCAGAGCGACCAGAATTTGTTCGATGGGCTCATCCTGGCCCACGATCACTTTGCGCAGCTCGTTTTGAATGTAGGCGATTGTGGCAGAAAGGTATTCAGGCATTTTTAGGTTTCCAATTGAAATGGTGAGATCTGAGATCTGAAATCTTAAATCTCAGATCTGAAATCTGAGATCTGGAATTGTTTCCTCGCTAACTAATGCTGTACTAGCCCTGGTTCGTTAGCGGCCCAGCCCCGACTAAAGTCGGAACTCCGAATATGCTCCCCAACTAAAGATCAAATTTCTCTGCAGCTTGTTTAGTATCACGCTCACGCGTTCTCAGCCCGAGCGCGGCTTCGATCTGTCGCAGCTGTCTTACCATTCGCAGCGTCTCTCTGGCGTTAGTGGGCGCTCCGTTGATGGCGTCTTCGCAGTTGCGCATCAGTGTTTCAAGCTTTTGCTGATTGATGCCTGATCGTAAGGCTACGCGAGCAGCGATTTCCGTGCGCGGGCTGTGATGATTCAGACCGGCATGCCGCACCAGCACGCGACGCATTCGGCCGTAGATGTTCTCGAGTGCCAGATCGTGGGCGCGAGCGCGCTGCTGCAACTCGGCCATTGACGCGACAAATTCCAGACTCGACTGGCGATCCACCCGTGGTAAAGGCAGCGGGCGCGCGAAGCGCGTTCCGCGAGACCAAATCAACATCAACCCGATCAAAACAAACTGGCCACCGATCGCCATTACCGGCGTCCCCGCGAAATATTGAATCAACGCATTATGCGTGGCTGAGCGGCCTTGATGAAACTCGTCAAATGCTACCAGGCCCCCGCTCCCGATGACGACATTAACAGCAAGTCGTAAATTGTCAGCGCGACTGATCCCGTTGTTGGCAACGATGAACGGATCAGAAAGCAGCACGATGCGTCCTTTGCCGTGAGGATACTCAACCAGCAGCGCGCCGCTGTCTCCGGCGAAATTCACAACCGGCGCGGGCGAAACTCCTGACGGCTCAACCTCTGCCGGCGCCGGCGTTTCCGACGATCCGGATTCATCTGATGGCTCTTCAGTCCCTCCGCCTGCGGTCTTATCATTGGCGTTGGCGTTCTGGTCGCTCTTCTTAGCGGCAATCGTGATAGTTCCCGCGAAACGCGACGGCAGGATCTCTACCACATCACGCGAGAGCAACGTTGGTTGCGAAGGGGGCAGCGGTTTTACCCCCGTAGTCATCTGTTCAAAATTGGTTGGGTCGACATTGGCCCAGGGGAAGGTCGTCATATGAGCGGCGACTGTCCAGGAGCCTGACGATGGCAGCAGATCGCGATCGGGGCTGCGATCAATAATCACCAGGCGACCCCCCTTATCGACCCAGTGTAAAATCTCCTGGCTCTCGGATTCCGAAAAGGGAATGAGGGTACGACCGATTACCACGATAGTCGCCGGCTTCGGCCCATTGAAGCTCAAAAGCGAATCGGTCGATTCACGCCAGCGAGCCACCTGATATCCGGATTCATGCAGAAAATCATAGAGAGCCCGGGTGCCCGTAGCCCCGGCGTTCAAAGTCGACCGGTCCGGCGACATTTCCGATTCAGCGGTTTGCTCGACTTTTACATACGACGCGGCGTTGATCAGGACCAGAACCACTACCACGACCACGAGCGTAACAATAATGATGAGGCGTTGACGCATAATCTGAATATCGGGTCGGTAAGCTCTTATCCTCCCGAACCTGCTTTCAGGGCCTGTTGATAAACGCTCCGAAACTCATGCCAATCGCTTTCGGCGGCCGGCTGAAAACCGTACCAATGAAGTTCAAAACTGCTCGTCAGTTTCCGCATTGAGTTATACAGGGTCGTTCTTTCGCGCACCGAATTCAGATAGTCGCGATTCGTTTTGTGCTGCGCCAAACTGACGACTTTGCGATCTCCGAGCTCGCACAGGAGGGCAATATAGGCTTTGCGGATAGCTGCTCGCAGATCTCCACCGCGGGCCAGCATCTCAGCCTGGGCCAGCAGATCTGCCGCGGTCTGATCCGGCTCGAGCCGCTCTCCGAGAACAATGCGTGCTTCGCGCTTTGGTTTTTTCCTGCCGCGTCGATTGCTCAAATAGCGTGGACCGAACTTCCAAATCAGCAACGCAATCGCGGCCAGACAAGCGAGGACAATAATGATTTGTGCCAGCCCGGAAATGAAAGAAGAACCGCCCGGCGTGATGGGCTTAAAGTTGGGAAACAGGCTGAAAAACCAGCGCAGAAATCTCTCCCAGAGCCGGCTGAGAGCGCTGTTTTCCGGAGTGGCGGGTTTGTTAAAGTCCGGCCGGCGCAGGATCTCAGCGAGCTTCCCTTTATCATTGTCTTTGTCATTCGCCGCGGGCTTTCGCTGCTGCACTTCTAACAGTCTTTCATCGAGGGCCCGCAAACGTTCTTCAATCCGCGCCAGTGCTTCAACGCGTTGTAGCTTCGTGTTATCGGTCTTTTCGTAATTCTGCAGCGCTACGTGCAGCCAGGTGTTATCGACAACCACACTTTGCGAGTCGAGCGTTACGGTTTCTTTCACCGGCAATTCTTCACGAATGCGGGCGACGCTGCTATTGACGCGTTCGGGCGACGAAGGGTTCTCGTCATGATGAGCGGCTTGTAACAGTTCGATCGCCGCGATCGCTTGAGACACTCTGTGCCGGTAGTCGGCAAAGGTGGCCGCGCTGGCGCGCGCAAAACAGAAAAATGACACCAGCACCACGAAACAAATGGTGAGCGCCCTGGCGCCGGCTTTGGGATGTCGATAAATGCGCAATCGGCTAACTCAAACCCAATATCGATCCGGGAGGTCCCGGAGCGGGTGGCGGCGGTACAAATCTTGGCGCGCGGCCGGTGACCAGGGCCGGGGCGAAGGGCGAAACGACGCCAGGCAATTTTGGCATTTCGGGTAACTGGCGAGCGGCCATCAGTTCAATATCATAGCCCTCGTGCCGGACACGCTCGTCAACATAGAGCAGGGAAAACCCCAGCATCCAGATCGGCGCGAGCAGAATGTGACTGCATTGCAAAATCACCTGGTATCCAATCGAATACCAGGTCGGCCAGGTGCTGCCGAAAGGTGATAGATCGACACCGTTGAGATAGCCATACCATCCCAGCGGAATCATCAACAGCATCAGCGCAGAGTAGGTACCAAAAAACGTGAATAATGTCATCGCCATCAAACGGCGAACATTGCCGCTGGCCAAAGAGAAGCTGCGGCCAATCGCGGTGAAAACAGTTTTGCCTTCGACCAGCATAGCCTGCGGCACATAAGCCATGCGGCCGGCCAAGAAGAAAAACAGAATTGACGCGGCCACAATCGCGACCAGCGTCCCTATTCCCCAGAGTATTCCTGCCAGCCACACCGATATCATAGTCGCGAAGGCGATCCCAAAGGCCATGACCATGAAGATCACTGCGGAGCCCGAGAAAGCTACCAGAGTCGCAAACGCCAGCCATAACGCCACCAGCATGCTCGCGCCCAGCAGGCCCCAGAAGCGTGATTTCACCGCCCGATAAGTCGCACGGGCAGTCACCGGCTCGTTCCACAACAAGTGAGCCACCAGAGTGCGCGTGGCCCCGCCCATTACAATAATGCTGAAGAGTGAACCGGAAATTATGGTCACGATCCCGAACATCAACATCAGGACGTAAAGCACCATGTTGGCTTCGCTTGATGTGGCGGTGAGTTCACGCCACGAGATCGTAGTAATGGTTGAACCCAAAGCCGACAGGACCACAGGCGGTGCGGCGATGCCAATCAGCGTCAGGAAATGACGGCGATAGAGGCGCACCGCGCGATCGATTAGATCGCCCGCTCCGAGAGGAGCGAGTGCAAGTTCACTGTTGGGTGAATTCATCTGCGTGGCATGATCCTCGTTTTGGGAAACTGAATCAAGCCTTGGGCGCTAAGAGGTCCGGTGTGAGAGAAGATCGCGTGGCTGGCAAAAGGAAAATGGGCGTCGCTCCAGCCGGAAGCGACGCCCAAAGAATTCGTTGGAATCAATTCAGTATTCCAGCGCGCCTTCGTACATCATTTGGGCTATTTTGAAACGGCGGTCGATCTTTATGCCGTCCGGATACTTAGCGTAAAAGCGAACTTCTGCGAACTTATCGGTAATGTAAGGTTGGCCGTCCATTTCGCGTGGAAAAATGAATCTTGCGCCGAAGCCGTCCTTGCCCGGCGGCACGTACTCTTCAAGAAACAATTGCTTGCCGTCAGATCGTTGGAGATAAGTGTTGTTTTTCATCGAGGCCGTGATGGCGCTATTGAAGGCTTGCATAGCCACGCCTGAGTAACGCTGATCCGTTGATTCAAAACTCACTGTAACGATTATTGAACTGGTAGATTTCAATTCAGCGAAGGCCTTGAGTTTTTCGGTTTGGTCAGGCGCAAGGTTCTGCTGAAGTACCATCATACGAGCCAGGGCCTGGCGTATGGGCCTCGCTGAAAAAAACCGTACATGAAACTTGACGTTGACCGATTGATTGACGGCGCCCGTGATGCTGCGGTCTGTGTTTACATCTCGTTGCTCCTTTGTTGGCCCGGCGCCTGGGGAACCAGTTGGAGAGAAAAACATCTCTGACGTGTCCGTGTCGGTCTGGGTTAGTCCCCAAGCCGAATCGTCGAGGATCTTTTGCGCATCCTTCTTTGACCACTCGGTCCACTTTTTGTCCGCTTTCTGCGCCGACGCAGTGGCCAAGGCAAGCAACAGTGCGAATGCGATTAGGAAACTTACTTTAGTTCTGTTCATCACGAAAAACCCTTTCTGTGGGATTGCAGATTGCGAAACTCAGTACTCGAGCTTATTGTCGAAAATCATATCCGCCACTTTGAATTTCATATTCAGCTTGAACGAGCTATTAAACTCGGCGACAAATCTCACGTTTTCGCTTTGGCTGGTAAGGAAGAAAGCACCGTTCTCGGTCCTCGGGAAAATAAACTTGGCGCCGAGCCCATCCTGAATCGGCGGCTGGTAACTGATCAAAAACAAACGTTTGCCGTCCTGTCGCTCGAGATAGGCATTATTCTTTAAGGCGCCGGTATTGGCACTGTTGATGGCCTGCATGATGGGACCAGAGAATCGCTCGTCGCTTGAGTCAACGCCGACCGAGATGACGATGTAAGGACTGAAGTCACGATCGACGAAAGACTGCAATTGGGCCACCAGATTATCAGTTGCCTGGGGCTGCGACGACAGGATCATTTTGGCGAAAGCCTGGCGAATTGGTCTGGCCGAAAGAAAACTGATTCGGTATTTGATGTTGATAGCCTGATTGACAGCCCCGCGATCGGCGCGGTTGTTGTTGATCGACTGCTGATCGCCGACCGTTCCGGCCGAGGTCGACCTACCTATAGCCGCCGTTCCCGCTTTGGTAGGCGAATAGAACATCTCCGAAGCGTCAGTATCGATCTGGGTTTGCGACCAGGGCGAATTGGCCAGCAACTTTTCCGCGTCTTTACGCGGCAGCTCCATCCATGACTTGATGTCCTTTTGCGCCGGCGTGAACGTCGCCGCAAGGCTGATGGTGAGCAATGCGGCTGCCAGGGACATCAATTTCAAAAATGAGCGGGCTGGTTTCATTGTGGATTCGCCAATTGCCGCTAACGAGGAAGGCTACTCAGAATTCCAGCTTGCCATCGTACACCATGTCGGCAACTTTGAAACGCCGGTTCAGTTTGATCGTTTTTCCCAATTCAATATAAACACGCATCTCGCCACTATTGACATCAAGGAAGGGTTTGCCGTCCAGCATTCGCGGAAAGACGAACTTCGCACCCATGCCGTCCTGAGTCGGGGCCCGGTAATCCATCAAAGCAACTCGCTTGCCGTCTTTGCGCTCGAGGTAAGTCGTGGTCTTTAGCACGCTGGCATCCGCGGTATTGATTTCCTGCATTGCCGGGACGAGCCGTTTCTTGTCCGTGCCATCCAGGTTAACCGTCACCACGACATAGTCGCCAAAATCGCGATCAACGAAGGTGCGAATTTCGGCCACCTTTTCCGCGGACATCTCCGGCCGTTGCAGTTCAATCATGCGGATAAAAGCCTGCCGAATCGGCTTTGCCGAAAGCAGCGAGATGCGATAACTAAGAGAGGCCCCGGTATTTCGCCTCCCGATATTCTCGCCCGATTCCTGATTCTTTGAATCTTGCTTTGTTAGATCCATACCCACCATCTGGGCTTCGTTACGGCTCTCGGTCTTGGTTATTGCGGAGCCTGAAGATGACGGGGCATCACTCACTTCAGTTTGGCTCTGCGACCACGGAGAATCAGTCAAAACCTTCTGAGCATCCTTAGGGGTCCATTCGGTCCAGGGCTTTGTTTTTTGAGCTGATGCCGAAG
>JAWWPL010000370.1:0-5439 GCA_033850605.1 Blastocatellia bacterium
TGGAGGGAGATCGGGCGGCGATCGAAATCTCTTCACCGGAAGACTGGCCGCCCGCAGACGACACCAGCGAGACGGCATGGGAGCAGGCGAAAGCTGCGCTCGATCGCGGCCATGAAGCACTGCGCGAAGCGATCTCGCGGATTCCGGAAGGCCGACTTGACGAACCCATTCTCGAGGGCATGTCCACCGTATATGTCACGGTGCACGGAGTCATTCAACACGATCTGTATCATGCGGGTCAGATCGCGATGTTGAAGAAGGCGATGTAGAGGTGACTTTCTTTCACCCTCTCCCACCGGGAGAGGGTCGGGGTGAGGGCTTGTGCGCGACACAAGTTTTTTTACTCGTCGTCGTTGGGCGACGTTCTCAACGTTGATAAAGATGAAACACGAGTGGGGGAATTAAGGCCGGCGCTCAATCCCTCACCCCTGGCCCCTCTCCCAAAGGGAGAGGGGAACCGGACCTATGCGGGAAAGAACGGGAGTTTCACTTCACACCGGCACCCGCCCAAACTCCTCAAGCAGCGGCTTGAGATTCTCAATCACCATTTCATGCGCGGCGCCGTTGGTAGCCAAGACCCCGTTGCGATTGTCTACCCGCAACCCGTTGTACCGCAGAGGCTGGCCGAATAGATCGGTCAAGCGTCCACCGGCTTCCGCCAAGATTGCTTCCGGCCCACAGGTGTCCCACTGCTTTGTGCTCGGCGAAAGATGTAGATAGAGATCCGCCTGGCGTTCGGCTATCAAACCAATCTTTACCCCGACCGATCCGCGACGCGTTTCGTCTTTGAAGCCAAACGCGCTCACGACGCGCTCCATGCGCGGGCTGCGATGCGAACGGCTCGACGCGAGCACCATTTCGCTCGGTTGGGTCAGGCTGGAAACCGAAAGACGCGTCACTTCGTTTTCTTCCGCTTCCATCCATGCGCCTCCACCGCGCGCAGCGCGATAAAGAACTGCGCGAACGGGTTGATAGACTACGCCCAGGACGCTTTCTCCGCCGACGGCCAACCCAATTTGCACAGCAAAATCGCCGTCGCGGTTAATAAAGTTTTTCGTTCCGTCCATCGGATCTATTAACCAGACTCGGTCCTTGTCCAGGCGATGCTCAGTGTCGGTGGATTCTTCGGCGAGGATCCCGTCATCGGGAAATTCCTTTTGCAAACGGCTTACGATCAGCTCGTTCGCTTCGCGATCGGCCGCGGTCACTTCCTCGAGTTCGTCATTGGCGTTAACCTTCTGCTCGACTAAAAACGGGCTGTAATAATGCTCCAGCAGGACGGCGCCCGCCTGGCGCGCGAGTTCCGTGGCGACTCTGGTTTCGCGTTCGTAAAGATGTTCGTCCATTGGATAATCGTTCGTTAGATTAGGAATCTCTCTGCGCAGTCTCAGCGTTCTCTGCTGTCGCCGCGTAAAGGAGGCGACGAGAAATTCATGGCATTCGACGCTGAGATTCTCTACGCTAACACATCGCTCAGAGTTGATCGAAGCCATCCTTGCGACGGGTGCGGCGCGACGGGTATAGTCTTGGCGCTTACTCTAAACAACGAACTGATCCGGAGAGACTCCAGAAATGCCCATTGACGGCTGCGCGACGCTGGACGGCACGGCGCGCTATCGCGAACGTTTCCGTGAGGTCGCAGCGGAAGATTACTTTCGTCAACAACAGAGTCTCTGGCTCTCGTCGATCGGTGTGGGTACTTATCTCGGCGATGCCGACGATCAGACAGACGTTCGCTATACGGAAGCAATCACGTTGGCGGTTGAATCAGGCGCAAACGTCATCGACACCGCCGCCAATTATCGTTTTCAAAGAAGCGAACGAGCGATCGGTTCGGCTTTGCGGGTCTTGCATGAGCAAGGATTTGCGCGCGACGAAATTCTGATTTGCACCAAGGGCGGCTACCTGCCGTTTGACGGTGCGCCGCCGCGCGACGTGCGAAAGTACGTCGAAGAGACTTTCGTTAAGCCGGGAATCGCAGACTTTGCCGACATCGCTGGCGGGATGCACTGCATGACGCCGCGATACCTTCAAAGTCAGCTGCGTCAGTCCCTCGAGAACATGAACCTGTCGTGCGTGGATGTTTATTATGTGCACAATCCCGAGTCGCAGCTGCCGTCGATCGCTCCCGAAGAATTTTGGCAACGGATGCGCGCGGCGTTTGAATTCTTAGAGCAGAGCGTCGACGAGGGGCAGATCAAAAGCTATGGCGTAGCGACGTGGAATGGTTTTCGCGCCGAGCCAGATGCGCGCGAGTATCATTCGCTCGAACGCATGGCCGAAATCGCCAGCGAAGTCGGCGGCGATAGACATCACTTTCGGTTTATCCAGTTGCCATTTAATCTGGCGATGCCCGAGGCGTTGTTCTTTCAAAACCAGAAACTCGGCGATGAATACGTTAGTACGCTGGAAGCTGCCGCAAAACTCGGGATCACGGCCATTGCCAGCGGGTCATTGCTGCAAGGCCAGGTTGCGCGGGGTTTGCCGGAAGCGATCCGCGACCCGCTGGGCTCGCTGGCCACGGACGCGCAAACCGGGATTCAATTTGTGCGCTCGGCGCCGGGGATTACCACTGCGCTGGTGGGTATGAGCCAACGCGCTCATGTCGAAGAGAATTTGCACCTTGTCGGTGTTGCTTCGGCACAGCCCGACGATTTGCTTAGCGTGTTCGATGAAGAGTAGGGCGAGCCGGATCGTTTGGAGTTCCGCCTTAGGCGGTGATCGTTAGTCAGCGTTGTGCCGCCTAAAGGCGGAACTCCAAACCAAAGCTCCGTCGCCACTTCGCGCTGCGGCCGCACTCCAAAATTGAAGCAATGCATGTTCTGATCGCAGACAAATTTGAACAATCCGGCCGCGCCGGCCTGGAGGCGATCGGCTGCGAGGTCTCCTTTCAGCCTGATCTGAAGGACGATGCCCTGGTAGCGGCGATAGCCGGGCATAGACCCGATGTGCTGGTTGTGCGCGGCACTAAAGTCACGGAACCTATGTTGGCCGCCGGCCCTTTGAAGCTCATCGTGCGCGCGGGCGCCGGCTACAACACCATCGATGTGGCTGCTGCTTCGCGCCGGGGAATTTACGTATCCAACTGTCCGGGAAAGAATTCGATCGCGGTCGCCGAACTGGCGTTCGCTTTGATTCTCGCCCTGGATCGCCGCATTGCCGACGCAGTCATCGCGTTGCGCGCGGGCGAGTGGAATAAGAAAGAGTTTTCCAAAGCGCGCGGACTGTTTGGGCGCACGTTGGGATTAGTGGGTTTGGGGAAAATAGGTCAGGAGATGATCCCGCGCGCCCGCGCTTTCGGTATGCCGGTCGTTGCGTGGAGTCGAAGCCTGACTCCGGAACGCGCCCTAGAGTTGGGCGTTGAAAGAATGGAGAGCCCGCTCGATGTGGCCAGGGCCGCGGACATTGTCAGCGTTCATGTAGCGCTCAAGCCTGATACGCGAATGTTGATTGGCGCGGATTTTTTCACAGCTATGCGCGATGGTGCTTATCTTATCAACACTTCGCGTGGAGAAGTTGTTGATGAAGCGGCGCTGGTCGAGGCAATTCATGCGAAGGGTATTCGCGCCGGCCTCGACGTTTTCGCTATCGAGCCGACTTCAGCCGTGGCTGAATTCACTGATCCGATTGTGAAGGAGCCCGGCGTTTACGGCACTCATCACATCGGCGCTTCCACGGATCAGGCACAGGAAGCGATTGCGGCTGAGACGGTGCGCATCATTCAATCATTCAAAGAAACCGGCCAGGTTCCTAACGTGGTCAACCTCGCACAGCGCACTCCGGCCACGCATCGTTTAGTCGTGCGTCATCGTGATCGCCCCGGCGTGCTGGCCCAGGTGCTCGAGGCGCTCAAAGCCGAACACATCAACGTGCAGGAGATGGAGAACATCGTGTTCGAAGGCGCCGAAGCGGCCGTGGCGCGCATCAACCTTGATAAAGCGCCCTCGCAAGCGAACCTGGATCGTCTGCGCGCGGGGAATGATGACATCATTGAGCTAAATGTTTTGGAGATCGGCTAGGGTTTGCGAGCGCGGCTTTCAATTGCAAAGGCGGTGCAACTTCTCAAGGGAAACTCCTCAAAGTGGATTCATCAAACCTTTGATAACCAACGTCTGTTTGAGTGGCAAGAAGGGTATGGAGCCTTCAGCATTGCTGTCTCGGGCATTGACGACACAATAAGGTATATTCAATCTCAAAAAGAACATCACGAGGCTCATTCCTTCAACGATGAATTAATCGCTTTTCTTGATAAGCATGGAATTCCTATGAAAAATGGATGCTTGATTGATTCTTTCGTCCCTAACGGGACTTGTTGTTTCCTTGGCGCCTTTCCCCAGGATAAATCGCTGGGCTATTTTCGGTCGCCCCTGACGGGGCTAAGGCTTGAATGAACACTACCCTCATCACCGGCGCGTCTTCAGGTATCGGAGAGGTGTTTGCCCGTAAGCTGGCCGCGCAAGGCCACAATCTCTTGCTCGTCGCTCGCTCCGAAGATAGGTTGATCAACTTATGCAACGAGCTGGGCCGCAGCAAAAGTACTCACGCGCAATACGTCGCGATGGATCTTTCAGAGCGGGATGCGCCGGCACGGCTGTTTGAAGAAACGCAAAAACGCGGACTGGAGATAGATTTTTTAATCAACAACGCCGGCTTTGGTTCGATGGGCGAGTTCACCAAGCTTGATCTCGATCACGAGTTGAACATGATCGACTTGAATGTGCGCTCGCTGGTAGAGTTGACGCACCGGTTTCTGGTCCCGATGCGAGAGAGAAAGCGCGGTTCGATCATCAATGTCGCTTCGACTGCCGGCTTTCAACCGGTGCCTTTCATGGCCACCTACGCGGCAACAAAAGCCTTCGTGCTGTCATTTTCCGAAGCGTTGGCGGAAGAAAATCGCCCGTTCGGAATCAAAATAATGGCGCTCTGTCCGGGTGTTACCGACACGAATTTCTTCGACGCCGCAAAAATACAAAGGCCGCCCGCGCGCATTTCACAGACGCCGGATGCCGTGGTGGAAACTGCTTTGCGAGCTCTGGCTCGAGGAAAAAGCTCAGTCGTTTCCGGTTGGACGAATTTCATGATGATCCAGGGCGAGCGGCTGACGCCCCGCTCGGTTGTAACGCGGATAGCCGGAACAATGCTGCGGAAAACGGTTGGTAATAAAGAGTAATTTCTAATGGTTTAGAGTCGGGCTACTGCCCGACCGAGCGGGCGGTAGCCCGCTCCTAAACTTTGCAGAAGGAAATAGAGATCATGACGGAACGTATCTTTAACTTTAGCGCCGGCCCGGCGGTGATTCCCGTGCCGGTTTTGGAAGAAGCGCAGCGTGATATGCTCGCACTTCCCGGTGTCGGCATGTCGGTGATGGAGATCAGCCATCGCTCAAAAACTTTCGACGAGATCATTTCCGGCGCGGACGCCGGCCTGCGCGAACTGCTG
>JAWWPL010000442.1:0-3749 GCA_033850605.1 Blastocatellia bacterium
CTGAATACATGAAATATTCCGATCCGGACCGTCTGCTGCATTATGAAAATAACGTCGACATAAAACAGGGAACCGATCGGATGACTTCAGGCGTCGCCGATGTGTACTTGCAGAAGGACGGCAACGAGGTCGAGCGCACGATCGCGCAGAAGAACGTGGTTCTGATCCAGCCTGGCAAACGCGGCACCGGAGACTGGTGCCAATACACTAACGCGGATGAGGTGGCCGTACTGAAAGGCAATCCAGCGCACGTCGAAGATGCCGAGCAGGGAACCACCGACGGTAACCGTCTGACGCTATACCGGCGCGAGAATCGGGTCGTGGTGGATGATACGCGCGGGTCACAATCCCCCGGCCGTGTGCGTTCGACGCACAAGGTTAATAAAAATCCCTGACCGTTGCGAAAGAATGTTGAAAGTTTAGAGCGGGGCTACCGCCCCGCTGAGAGTCGCATCGCATTCGTTTTGAAGCCGAACTTGCCCCGCTAGCGTGAGTGCCTGTCTAAGCACGGGCGCGAGACATTCATAGAAATAGGCGGGCAGTAGCCCGCCTCTAAACAAATCACGATTTTGAATTCTCCAATCACTCAACCTGATGCGCTCGGCCACTGGGGCCCTTATGGCGGCCGTTTTGTGCCTGAAACATTGATGGCGCCACTCGAAGAATTGACGGCAGCCTATGCGGCCGCGCGCGCGGATGAAAGTTTTCAAACGGAACTCGATCGGCTGTTGCGGCATTATGCCGGTCGCCCAACTCCGCTTTTTCGCGCATCACGTTTGACCGAGCAAGCCGGCGGCGCGCGCATCTATCTTAAGCGCGAAGACCTTCTGCACACCGGCGCGCACAAAATAAACAACACACTGGGACAGATACTCCTGGCGCGTCGCATGGGTAAGAGCCGCATTATTGCCGAAACCGGCGCGGGTCAGCATGGCGTGGCCAGCGCGACCGCCTGTGCGCTTTTTGGTTTGCAATGCGTCGTCTATATGGGCTCGGAGGATATGCGGCGGCAGGAATTGAATGTCTTTCGCATGCAACTGCTCGGCGCTGAAGTGCGCCAGGTTGATTCCGGATCGCGCACACTGAAAGATGCGATTAACGAGGCGCTGCGTGACTGGGTAACGAACGTCGCCGACACCTACTATTTACTCGGGAGCGCGCTGGGACCGCATCCTTATCCCGTAATGGTGCGAGATTTTCAAAGCGTGATTGGTACTGAAGCCCGCGCGCAGATGCTGGATGGGGAAGGCCGTTTGCCCGATTGTCTCGTGGCCTGTGTGGGCGGAGGATCGAATTCCATCGGGTTGTTCTATCCGTTCCTGAGTGATGCATCAGTTCGTATGGTGGGCGTTGAAGCCGGTGGATCAGGCAACGAGCTGGGACAACACGCCGCGCGCTTCAACGCCGCCGGAGGCGGCCGGCCGGGTGTCTTGCAGGGCACGATGAGTTACGTGCTCCAGGATGAACGGGGGCAAATTGCGACGACGCATTCAATCTCGGCAGGGCTTGATTATCCTTCGATTGGCCCCGAGCATGCTTTTCTTCATGACGCGGGACGAGTCGAATACACCTCGGTTTCTGATGCCGAGGCATTGGAGGCCTTTCAAATGTTGTCGAAGTTGGAGGGAATAATTCCTGCACTCGAATCGGCGCATGCGGTAGCCCACGGCTTGAAGTTAGCAAGCGAGATGAAGCGCCACCAGACGTTGATTATTAATTTGTCTGGTCGCGGCGATAAAGATATCGACACCGTTCGGGGGACAATGAACTTTCCGGAGCCCCGTTAAGGGGCGAGATATTTATAGACCCTCGTCATTTCTTGCATGTGGTCGTCCTCGCAGGGGCGAAACTAATATGCTGCTCCTACGGAGCTCGCTTCTTCAGTTACCTCGGGAGCTATAAACATCTGGCTCCTACGGAGCCATGAATGTCACGCATCGCTGAAACCTTTGCCGATCTGAAACGCGACGGTCGTCGCGGTTTTATTCCTTTCATCACTGCCGGCGATCCCGATCTTGAAACCACTCGGGAGTTGATAGTTGAACTGGCCCAGGCCGGCGCGACGTTGATCGAGTTGGGGGTTCCCTTTACCGATCCGATGGCCGACGGCCCCGTTATTCAACGCGCTTCCGAGCGCGCTCTGCGGCATAATTTTGGAATTGGTGAAATCCTGCAAACCGTTATCGCGGCCCGCAAGCAAACCGAGGTGCCGATCATTCTGTTCAGCTACTTCAATCCTTTGCTTCAATTTGGCCTGAAGAAAGCGGACGAGACGTCCGCACTCCCAGCATTCGAGCAGCTCGCGCGCGACGCAAATACAGCCGGTGTCGATGGAATCCTCGTCACCGATCTGGTGCCGGAAGAAGCCGGCGGGTTTGCTTCGGTCTTGCGGGCGCATGATCTCGACATGATTTTTCTGGTGGCCCCCACCTCGACCGATCAGCGTTTGCGGATGGTGGCCGAACGCGCCAGCGGATTTATCTACGCGGTGTCGCGTGCGGGAATTACGGGCGCACGTGACGAGGTGAGCGCCGAAGCCGAGAAGCTCGTCAGTCGTGTGCGCAGAGTTTCAGACTTGCCGGTGGCAGTGGGCTTTGGCATTTCAACGCCGGATCAGGTCGCTGACGTTTGGCGCTATGCAGATGCTGCCGTAGTTGGCTCGGCGATCGTCCGAGAGATTGAGCAAGGTCTGTCATCAGAGGATTGTGTGTCCAGGGTCGGGCGGTTCGCGCGGCGACTGGTTTCAGGCTGAAAAGTTCCGAGCCAGCTAGAACGATCCACGAAATACACTAAGAGGAGAGCGTAGCTCTTCGTGCGGATTGGTGTGATTTCGTGGATCGTTCTTCTTGGGAGGGTGAGCACGAAACCGTTGCGATAATTGCAACGGTCCCTAACTGCTTTTGGTTTGAGAAGTTCGTCTGCTGATCAGAAGGTGCTCGACGAGGGCAGTATCTTGGGTTATTCTTACCCGTTCTTTCGCGTCTAAATAGTAGCGTGATCGCCTGACCTTCGGGTTGCAGAGAGGGCTGCCGAGGCGCCAGATTAGCAAGCTCCTGACTTCCGAAACCCTCTGCTGAAAATATTAGCGTTTCATGCGTGAAACTCTGTTCCATTCTCGCTTGAGTTGTGCTATTCTCGGTTTCCTGTGGGATGCCCCGAGAGACACGTAAACCAAAAGAGGAGCAGAAGAAAGAGATGCCCGTTATGCCTGAAGACCGAATTGCTGACCGCAGCCGCGCCATCGAAGCCGCGCTGCTCAATATTGAAAAGAGATTTGGCAAAGGATCGATCATGCGCTTAGGCGAGCGTGAGATTTCCGATATCCCGGCGATCTCGACGACTTCTTTGTCGTTGGACGCGGCGGTGGGAGTCGGCGGCGTACCGCGCGGCCGCATCTGCGAAATCTATGGCCCGGAAAGCTCCGGCAAGACAACCCTCGCGCTGCACATTGTCGCCGAAGCTCAGAAAGCCGGCGGCGTGGCTGCTTACATCGACGCCGAACACGCGATGGACGCGGATTATGCCGGCAAGCTGGGGGTGAACATTGACGACTTGCTGATTTCACAACCTGACTCAGGCGAGCAGGCTTTGGAAATCGCGGAAGCTTTGGTTCGTTCCAACGGCGTCGATGTGATCGTGGTTGATTCGGTGGCGGCACTAGTGCCCCGCGCTGAGCTGGACGGAGAGATGGGTGATTCGCTGCCGGGTTTGCAGGCGCGTCTGATGTCCCAGGCGCTGCGCAAGCTGAC
>JAWWPL010000402.1:0-5126 GCA_033850605.1 Blastocatellia bacterium
AGTGCTGGCTTCCCTTCTTTTTGAATAACGAACGGACTAAAAGCCGGCCCGCGTCGGAACTCTGGGACGATATTCCATCCTTTAGGTGTAACCCTTATTCCAGTAAAGTGCTGACGCGACCAGTCCAGTAGCTTTTGCGCAACGTCAGCATCTTCAGGCGATTCCTGCCTGATCTTTGCAACGATCTCCCTTGGTGTTGGTTCTTCTGGATTGTTCATTTGGTCGACCTCTCCTGCATGCGATCCTTCAAGGGTCGCGCGCAAATCTCCTTCAGTGGCCGCGTACCCATGTGTCGTGCGGTGCTTTACCCTGGGCTACCATATCGAACGCCGTCAGCATTAATTAGAGCGAGCTTTCCCGCACTCAGGCTCGCTTCTTCTCCTTAATCGTCAACTCCGGATGTTGCGCAAGAAAGCCGCCGCGCTTAACACTAGCGACCGGGTTTCATGGTTGCTTCTTCGTCGATCCCCGCTGCCAAGTCAGCTTGGTAGTCTTCTTCCGAGACTTCGATGGTTACGTTTACGCCGTCGTCTTCAATCACGGTGAAGACAAAAGGTCTGTAGGTTGATGGTCCTTGTTCGCTCATGCAGCCCGGGTTTTGCCTGATCGGGCCTGGGATGAAGCCCGCCGAACCTTCGTTGGGCTCTTTCGACTTGGGGTCGCTTGTCTTTTCGCCGCTTTTGCAATTACCCGCAGCGCCTCATTGACAGATTCATCGTCCGGAACTGCTTCTCGTACGTCGGGTTCCAACAAGACGAGGTTTGTTCCCGATCGATATCGTTCAGCGTAGATTCCTCGACCGACAAACTTGAGTTTCCTCAGATCGTATTCGGGTCTCATCTCATCTGAATCTCTACCTGTCTTCTTTTTCATAGAGGTCTCTTTCCATCTTCGTCACTTTTCGTGCGTTAATTATTCTAATTCGCTCACCTCGATCCGCATAGGCGATATGGAGCAGACGTCCTTGTTCGGATGTGCCATTGTCAGATATCGCTGTTCGCGCGCTGAATGGTCCGGATCCTGGTAGACCGAGGCAAGTACATCACTAAATACCGACGCCGCTTCTTCAAAGGAAATGCCATGCTTGCGGAGATTACTCGCTGCTTTCTTTGAATCCCATTCAAACTCGAGCAAACCTTTCCGCATTCGATTCACAGTCTACTTATTTGCGCACTATTTCGCCACGTCCTTCCTCACATACAACAGCAAGTCGACGCCGGGACGCAGCCCGAAGCTGCCGTCACTCTTAACGGAGCTCACCAGGACATACCGATCGTCGTAGGCCTGTTTCAGTTGCTCCTCCTGTACGGTGGAAGCGATGATTATCGGCTCGTTTGTGGATACAACCTTCTGGTAATAGCCGACACGCTTGTAATCGCGGAGATACCACGGCAACGGCCAATAGTCCGGCGACACCATCGCGATGCCGGTGTCCGTACCCGTACCCAGGCGCTTTGAAATGCGATCGATTTCTTCGAGCATCTGCAGTAGCTCCCGGTGCGTATGTGCGTAAACATAGGGGTATTGGTCGTCGTCATAGTGGACGAAGTTGAGTTGGTACATTTGATAGCCACCAACGGCCAGTGCTACTACGATTGCCAGATAGAAATGCGGAGAAGGTTTTCGCGTGCCCGTGCGGGAATAGAGAATATATCCGGCATAGAGCGCCAGGAGCAGAATGCAGACTATAGGGAGCCATTTTTTTGAGAAATCAAAGTCCCAAGTGATGCCGGAAACTCCACTCGCCTCGCCATACTTAAACTTAGTGAGTTGCCCGAAGATGAGCAGGGCGATAGCGCCACCGGCCATCGAAAGCGGAACCCAGGGCTCGCCAAACCTCCGGTAAAGTTGATCGAGAGCGTACCCGCTGACGATTGCCAGCGGCACGATGAAGTTCAAACAAATCCAGGGAGTCTTGTATGTCACCAGCGAATAGGCGACCAGGATGCCGAAGGCCCACTGGGCCACGAAGACCGCGAGGCGACTCTGCGCGCGCCAGACTGCGATTATCGCGCCGATGCCTCCCAGCAAGAGGAGCGGAGATTCTATTTGCCTGAGCCATTCGAAGTATTGCAGGAACGGGTGCGCATGCTCCTGCGTGCGATGCCGCCAAAGGTTCAGCGTTTTCATCGCGTCGCTGACACCCTGTGGATAGTTGGTAAAGAACGACGAATAGAACAGCACGTTGACGATGAGGAAGACGGCAAAGGCAGCCAGGACCGCCGTGCTCAGGGATACGCCTCCACCAAAGCGCTCGATCGTTTTCCGCAAACGCTCGCCGATGGAACCTTCGGCTCTCCTCCCTGCTAATTTATCGCGGAGCAGGAAATAGACGTTCGTCGTGATCAGCGCGATTAGCAGCACCGGCCCGTTAATGATCCAGGTCTCCTTTGTCGCCACCATCAACGCCGCCGAAATCGCCGCCAGAATTAAATAACTTCCACGGCCAGTGTCATAATATTTCAAGGCCGCGACGACGATTCCCAGCGTGAAAAAGACAAACAGAGATTCGTGGATAAAATAGCGGGAGAGATAGACTGCGCCTGGGGATACTGCGAGCAAGGACGCCGCTGCCAGCGCTCCGATAGTTCCGATTCGTTTGCGCAGCAGAAGGACGAGCCAGATCGTGCCAATGCCGAACGCAGCTGTGACCAGACGAATGTTGAAGGTGGTCAGACCATAATTGTCGGCAAAGGCTCTCCCGCCAAAAAACCGGGCAAGCCACGGAATGATGGCCGAAAAGAAGTACAACGTCGGTCCGTGATAGTTTTCCGGATTGTATTTGTATTTATCTGCACCCTCGCGAACCAGCGTAACCAGAAAATTTCCGTTAACGCCTTCATCGTGGTGCAGCGGTACCAGTGAGAGATTGTAAAGACGCAGGAACGCGCCCACGAGCAGAATCCCCAGAGACGTCAGTCGCAAGGTGAGCTCAGAAATCTCCGGGCCGTCGACAGACGCGCTGGTTCCGTTCGTCTCTGCCGCCGGCGCCTTTTTCTTACGGCTTGATTTTGTAGAGGTGGTACTCACCAATTTTCACGATTTCCGGATAGCTGCTAAAGAAGTCAGTGTTCACGGGCATTTCCGAATGTTCCTGTGGGTCGATGACAACATAATCGACCCCATATTTACTGAGCAAGCTCGCCGCGTCAGGAGAGCCTGAGTAAATCTTCTTGATATCCGCTTCGCGCGGGCCAAAGTTGATCCCGTGTGTCCAGATGTGCCCGGGATAACCCATCAGCGATCGCCGGCCCGTCAGAAAGACGGGCGTGTTGTGAACCGGCGCGTGCAGGATCGTCGCGCGAGGCGGTGTCTGCTGTTTGATCATCTCGGCAAAGATGACACCGTCGTGATCGAACTCCTTAGACTCGCTCTGCCTGGTGATCACGGCAAAGACATCCAGGCCGCCGGCCAACGTAAGTGCGACGAACAAACCGGCCGCCAGCACTCGATGCCAGGCTCTTCCTTCCCACAGTCGCGCCAGCAATAACGCGACTATTGGCGCGGACGCGATCCACCAGTAGAAGAGAACCTTGATGTTGTCCCAAACCCAAGGAGCCAGCTTCACCATGTTTGGAATAATGAAGCAGAGCGTGAAAGGCAGAAAGAAAAGAAGTAGCTTGCGCGAAATCAAATAGTTGTCAGTCTTCCAAAGCAGCGCCGCGATCAGCAGCGGAATAAACAACCCCGTATTCTTGAACCAGAACCAGAAGAAGTTTGTATCGCCGCTGTCCCAGCCGAACTCCCAACCGATAAAGGAGCGGGTGCTGACCGCGCTGCCATGGGTAGACCATAACAACTGCGGGATCGCAATCACCGAAGCCACGACAAAGAAAGCGAGCCATTCGCGCCAACGCGACCAGTTGATCAGAGCCAGGCACGCGCCCACACCCATTACTACAATAAAGCTGTGCGCGTGCACCAGCGGCAAGAGTCCGGCGACCACGCCCGCTGCGAGCATCCGCCTGGTAGAAGGAAAAAGTAAAAAGGAAAGAGTAAAAAGGGAAGAGCTATCCGCGGTTGATCCAGCCCTGTAAGTCGCGCTCCTGGCGGTATCTCGCCGCTTGTCCGGACGATCTTCCTTTTTGCCTTTTACCTTTTTACTTTTTACTTCCGCATCGCTTTGCGACGCGGCCCACCATTGGGTGAACACAATCACCGCCAGCGGAATACCAAGAAGAAAACCACGTTGCGGCACCAGCAAGCTGGTCACCGCATTGCCCCAACGCCACCCATCCGCAGCCTCGGGAAGAATCGTATATGAATGCGGAATGTGTCTCAATACCTGGAATACCCCGCCGTCAGCTTTATTCACATCGCTGAACAGCATCGCCCAGCCGAGACCGCCGTTCAGAATTACCAACACCGGAGTCAGAATCGCGGCCGTGCGATTGCGCAGTAGTTTTTGGCCGAAGCGATGCAGCACCCCGATCAGCGCCACACCAACAAAGTAATTCTCGATAAAGAGGGAATCACGCAGAGTTGCGCCCGCGCGTACAAACATCGCCGAGACAAAGTCGGTCATGAATGGGTAAGTAAAACGCGCGCCCGCGAATGTCGGGTCCTCAGGCGGAAAATTCTGGCCAAAGGCAAAACGCGTGATCACGCTCAGGTGAAAAGGGAGGTCTCCATAGTTGTTCAGCACTCCCGTGTAAATCCCAGTCGGCTTTTCAAACATCGCTCGAGAGAACACTAGCCACATGCCGATCGCCACCACGGCATAGAAAAGAAAATAGATGAACGTCCAGCGATCCGGCCGGGTGGTGGCGCGACTGATTGCTCGAGTTGCTTTGTTAAGGTCCTGATCGACTTGAGCGCGGAGCCTCGGGCTCCGCAAGAGCAGTACTGGCACAGCCAACACAGCCGCAGTCCCGATTAGGGTCAAGGTTGTTAGCCCAACCAATAAAGCGAGGATGAAACCGATCAGACCAAGGAGTGCGAATCCTATGCAGGTTCCGGTGCACAAGCGCGAAGCGAGCGGTGCGTCTTCATCCCAGGTATAGGTGAGAAGCGTACCGCTCGCTATGGCAACCAGGGATAGGGCGAGAGAGATAAACATAGTGGCACAGACTTCAGTCTGTGAGTCGCTGTGTCAAGATCACAGACTGAAGTCTGTGCCACCCGCT
>JAWWPL010000032.1:0-8380 GCA_033850605.1 Blastocatellia bacterium
CCCTCTCCCTTGGGAGAGGGTTGGGGGCTTACGGCCCGTCGACCCCAATGATGTTTTTCTCGTTGAATCCCACGCTCCTGCCGCGGAGACAAATCAGAAAAATAGCTTCCGCTGGTAAGCCCTCATCCCGAGTCCTTCTCCGAAAGGGAGAAGGAAGAACTTCAAAAACTTATAAGCCGTTATTCCGTGCTGCGCAGCGCTTCGGCAATGGTCATCCCAGAGACTCGATAGGCAGAATAGACCACACTCAACAAGCCCACGCCGATCGATATTACGAAAGAAGCCAGCAGGGTTTGCGCGCTGGGCACAAATGATTGAAAGTTTGGGACATAGAGGCTCAAATCGATCGATTTGAAAATCAGCATCGCACCGCCAATGCCAATCAATGCGCCGATAGTGGTCACGAGCAGCGACTCACCGACGAACAATCCGGCAATCGTGCCGCGCTGGAACCCGAGGGCTTTGAGCAGTCCCACCTCTTTGGTCCGCTCCCGCACAGTCATCGCCATCGTGTTGGCCATAATCAGCAAGAGAGAAAAAGTAATCGCCGCGATAATACCGTACATAAATTGCTTGACGCCGCCCATCATAGTTTCGAAGCTAATGGCAAAGTCGCGCTCGGTCTCGGTCTTGGTCGGCGCATCGGTATTAATGAACATCGAATCGACCGTTTGGGCGATGCGCGGCACGTCGGCCGCCGAGTTCGCCAGAATACTGAACGTGCTCACCTGGTCCTTGGCCCAGGCCGGCACGAGTTCATTGATGTATTCATGATGAAAGAAAAGTGTCTTCTCGTCGCCGCCGGTGCAGATGCCGCGAATGATGAATTCCACGCTGCGGTCATAGATTGGACTTCTCAGCGTTACCCTCTGGCCGTTTTGGAAACCGTATAGTTTCACCAGCTTTTGTCCGACGATAGCCCCTTGTCTGTCATTGATAAAGGCCTGCCACTCTGCCTCAGACATCTTTAGTTCGGGCAAGACTTCGCGGAGCTTGCCTGCGTCGACGGCGAAGTTGGCGAAAAAGTTTTTCTCATCCTTGTAAATTCCCCCGAACCAGCTGAATGGGATCACGGCCTTAACACCAGGTACCGTGGCGATTCGCTGTTGTTGAGCAACGGGCAAAGTAAAACCCAGCGAAACCGCGTGCCGGGTTACCAGCCGCAGAGGATTTGAGCTATCGCTGCCGCGCGAAAACTCAGTCAATATCGTCGCCAGAGTGATGATTAGAAATAGCGAAACGACCAGGCTGGAGATGGTTAGCAATGTGCGCCGTTTGTTGCGCAGGATGTTCTTCAGAATGAGTTTGCCATATTTCATAGCTGTTACTTGACCTCCTTACGTCTTCGCTCTCGTTTCGGTTCCTTCCCGACCTGGCGATGGTGTGCGAACTATGCGTTCGGCGAATTTCGGTTGCAATCCCAAGGTAGCGATTTTTTTACCAGTCCTGCATTTGTAACGTCAAATTCCGCATCATGACGCCAACCTGGAGCAGTTTACTCGATTTTCGCGGGAGAACCTCAGTCGGCGGAAGCGCTCTAACTTATATGTCGAACGGGAGGGCGCCGGATCGACAGGTTCCGTAATCTTTCCTGGCAGTATTTCTTGGAGTCAGTAATACGTCGCCTTCAGTCGAAGCTTTCTTAGGAGCGAAACACTTATTGGAAATCTAAGGGCTATGCCCTCTCGATGTGCGGAAAGGCTCCGCCTTTCCGGTTCGCTGTTTTTAGATTTAGGAGGCTACGCCTCCTAAATGAAAGGTGGCAGAGCCCATTCGAATTGATAAATACTTGTCGGAAAGGCAGAGCCTTTCCGCACATCAGGCGGCATAGCCGCTTCGCCTTCGAAGCGTCCATGTCTGAAATCAGCGCTGCCACTCTGAGATCGTTGGCGCTGGCGCATCGGGTTGTGGCCAGTAAGAGTTACGGAACTTTCAAGCCACCGCGTTCCGAGCGATGACCTCGCGATAGAATGCGGCGCTCAGTTTTGGCGTTCTCTTCTGCGATTCGTAATCGACGTAGTGCAGACCGAAGCGATTGGTATAGCCATCCGCCCATTCAAAGTTGTCCATCAGACTCCACAAAAAATAGCCTCGGACTGGCACGCCGTCGGCAGTCGCTCGTTGCAGGTGGGTTAGATAGTTGCGCAGGTACATCACCCGATCGGTGTCATATACGGTACCATCCGGTGATGGCACATCCGACGATGAGCAACCGTTTTCAGTGATATAGATCTCTTTCACATTCCAAATCTTGGCTACGTTGCGTGGGCCCCAATAGAGCGCCTCTGGGCCGATAGTCAACCACTGCGACGCCATGTGCGGATACGAATGTGGGTGTGGCACCGCCTCGAAGCCACGCGACGAGCTGTCTGCACGAATGTATGTTGGCGTGTAGATGTTGATGCCGACAAAGTCGAGCGGACTGGAAATAATCTTTAGGTCCTCGGCCGAGAACTTCGGTGCATTGGCCCCGGCAGCCGCGAGGTAATCGTCGGTATACTTGCCTTCCTGAATGACAGTCATGTACGGCGCGTTCAGTTCTCGCGTGGCCCGCGTTGCCGCCTCAATGTGCGGTGCGCTCTCGATGACGGGGACACAGATCGTCATGTTCTCGGCCAATCCGACCTTCGTGCCCGGCTTTGCCTTTGCCCGGATCGCCTGCACCGCCAGACCGTGGCCCAGCACCGCGTGATGACGAGTCTGGTGGAAGCGCCCCGGCGGCAACTTCAGGCCGGGCGCGTGTATCCCAGTTCTGTATCCAAGCTCGACGAAAGCGCCGAATTCGTTGATGGTAAAAAAATGCTTCACTCGATCAGAGAGATGTTCGGCCACATAGCCTGCATAATCGGCAAAGGCTTTAGAAGTATCGCGCGACTCCCAACCGCCGCCGTTGTCCTGCAGCGCCTGCGGCAAATCCCAGTGATAAAGGGTGGCAAAGGGCTTGATGTCGTTAGCGAGCAATTCGTCGACGAGGCGGTTGTAAAAGTCCAGGCCTTTCGGGTTCGGAGTGCCGGCGCCTCGGGGAAATACGCGTGGCCATGCGATCGAGAAGCGATACGCCTTGACCCCCAGCGCCTTCATGAGCTGAACATCCGCTTTGTACCGATGGTAATGGTCATCCGCGACGTCGCCCGTGGCGTTGTTGACGACCTTGCCAGGGATGTGTGAGAAGGTATCCCAGATCGACGGTCCACGGCCGTCCTCGTTGAAGGCGCCCTCAACTTGGTATGAAGCTGTCGCCGAACCCCAGAGAAACCCTTTCGGAAATTCGCGGCCTGTAGCCGGTGCAACCGTGCTTGAAAACGCTGAAGAACTTTCCGCGCGAGATGCAACGGAGCTCAAGGCGGTCGTAGCCGAGGATGCCAGCGCCGCAGTGCCGGCAACTCTTGCAAACGTACGTCGCGATATCTTGCCCATCGAGTGATCTCCTCACTTAGCTTTATGGAATCAATTTCGGGAAATGTTTGGTGTGGCGGTGCGCATCGCCATCCCATCTCTGATCAGAATACCAGCGTCTGAATAGAACGCGGCAGGCTACTGACTGGGGCGGCCTGTCCGTTAATCCAAAGATAGTAGGGAATTTTCTTGTCGCTCTGGTTCATCACCACCACAGATATTTTCCCGTCAGGATTGATAAAAGCAGTGGAGAGCAGTTGGCTTCTGCTCGGCGAACAGCTCAGCCGCTTGGCGCCGGGGCGGATGAATTTTGAAAAGTGTCCAATGTAGTAGTACGAGTTTGTATAGATCAGCTCACCCGTTTTCGTATCGGCGTGCACCGGTGCGAAGCAGAAATTCTTCACGTGATTCGGTCCGCCGGTTTCATCGAGCAGAATGTTCCAATCTGTCCAGCCGACCGCACCGCTGTTAAAGTCATTGATCATCGAACGGCCGTAAAGCTCGCCCAATTTCCAGTCCTTCAGCCTTTCAGCTTTGAAAGAGTCTGAGCAGCCCTCAGTGAAGATCAGATTCTTGTCAGGGAAAGACTCGTGCACGAGCTTAACGTTATCGAACATCATTTCACCGCCGCTCCAGGGCTCGTACCAATGAAAACCAATCCCCCAGATGTAACTGGCGGCTTTGGGATCAGATAAAAGGGTGTCGGCTCTCTGGTAGATCAGGTCGCGGTTATGATCCCAGGCGATTATCTTTTTGTCCCCCAGGCCGGCTTTCTTCATCGTGGGCCCGAGATAGTTTTTCAAAAAGTCTCTCTCTTCCTCGGCTGAATAAACGCACGACTCCCAGGTTTGAGTAGCCATCGGCTCGTTTTGAATCGTGATGCCCCAGATGGGAATGCCCTCTTTCTGATATTCCCTGATGAACTTTGTGTAATAGGTGGCCCAGGATTGATAAAACTCAGGCTTCAATTTTCCCCCATGAAGCATGTTGTTGTTGTCCTTCATGAAAGCCGGCGGACTCCAGGGACTGCCGAAGATGATTAGTTTCCCGCCGGCCGCCGCCTGCGCTTGCTTGATGAAGGGAATCCGAAATTGCCTGTCGTGACTGATGCTGAAGGACTGCAGCTCTTTGTCGCCTTCATTCACATAGGTGTAACTGCCACTCGAGAAATCGCAGCTATGAATGTTAGTCCTGGCGAGCGTATAACCGATGCCGTTCTTAACATCAAAATAGGCTTTTAGAATCTCCTGCTGTTTGGCCGCGGGCAGTTTTGCAAACGTTTCGGCAGAGGCGTCGGTAAGTGCGCCGCCGATGCCCAGCATCGTCTGAAATCTCCGGGCGGGATCGACAAACACGCATATCTGAGTTTCCAGCGGTTGGCCCATGGCTTTGAAGGCCGCGGTATCAGTAGCAGCCAGGAGGTGATTAGTGTTATCTGCGGTGGTGTAGACTGCTACCTGTCTTTCGTCAGTCGAAAACGGCTCTGAGTCTTCGGCGGCATGAACCGATTCAGCCGCCGCCAATGGGGCCTTCGCTAACACCAACGCCGACGAGGACGCTACCAGGAAACCACGACGATCTATTTTCATAATTGAGGACTTTACCACAACTAAATGCGTGGAGGGTTAGGGATTTGAGTGAGACATTAGAGCGGTACAAACGACGGGCGGTAATTAAGAGTCTGGGTTATGCGGCAGTGGGCGTCGCGCTGGGTCGCAACAGGGGTCTGAGCAGTGCGCTCTCAACAGGAGAGTTCGTAAGTAAGCGGCCCGCAGTCGCCCAACGCAAGTTCGTGAGCGAGGCGATTGAAGGCAAGATTGTAGAAATAAAACGCGCGATTGCCGACCCGGAGCTTGCCTGGCTGTTTGAAAACTTCTTCCCGAACACGCTCGATACGACGATCACTTTCGGCACGCACCAGGGACGGCCCGACACCTACGTAATCACCGGAGATATAAACGCGATGTGGCTGCGCGACTCGACCGCGCAGGTCACACCGTATCTGCCGTTTGCGCGGGAAGATAAGAAGCTGAAAGAAATGATTGCCGGGGTCATTAACCGCCAGACGCGCTGCATACTGATTGACCCTTATGCAAACTCCTTCGATTTCGGCGCGAAAGCCTGCCCGTGGGGTGAGAACGATAGACCTCGGAATCGAGCGGAGTTGTGCGAGCGTAAGTGGGAGATCGACTCGCTCTGCTATCCCGTGCGACTGGCACACGCTTACTGGAAAACCACGGGAGACGCTTCATGTTTTCACGCTGACTGGATCCAGGCGAGCAAGCGAATTGTGCAGACGTTTCGGGAGCAGCAGCGAAAGAAAGACGCCGGTCCCTACATTTTCAAGAGAACTACCGACAATCCGATTGATACGGCGCCGTTTGAAGGACGTGGCAACCCAACCAGAAAAGTGGGGCTGATTCACTCAGCCTTTCGACCATCGGATGATGCCTGTATATACCCCTTCCTCATCCCTTCGAATTCGTTCGCGGTAGTTGCGTTACGGCAGCTGGCGGAAATTCTTTCGCTGGAACGGTCCGACAAGTCGTTCGTGCCACAGTGTCGGGACCTGGCGGACGAAGTGAAAGCTGCGATCGACGTCTACGGCAAAGCACGACATGGGAAGCACAAGTCAATTTATGCCTATGAAGTTGACGGCTTCGGAAATCAGCTTTTCATGGATGACGCCAACGCGCCGAGCCTGCTGTCGCTCCCTTACTTCGGCTGTTGCGCTGCTGATGACGCCACCTACTTAAATACCCGAGCATTCGTGCTGAGCGAGGACAATCCGTATTTCTTTCGCGGGCGCGCGGGCGAAGGAGTAGGCGGACCGCACGTCGGACTAAATATGATCTGGCCGCTGGGAATCATTATGCGGGCGCTAACCAGCCGGGACGACCGCGAGATTGTTTCCTGCCTCAGGATGCTCAAGACAACGCACGCGGCAACGGGCTTCATGCACGAATCGTTTGATTCGAATGATTCCCGGAAATTTACGCGCTCGTGGTTCGCCTGGGCGAACACGCTCTTCGGCGAGTTGGTGCTAAAGATTCATTCCGAACGCCCGCACCTATTGCGACGAGTGGTATAGCGTCTCAACCATTCATACTGAATCGATGATTGAAAAGGACACCGACCAGATTCCCTATCTTTGCCTTAGTAGCATTCGCCGGTACACTTCGAGCACGGTTACTTTGGGTTACTTTGGGACCGCTTTGTATCGAGAATAGAGCACGTGTTACGCCGCTTAATAAATAAACCATTGACTTAGTATGTGTTGGCGACCCTTGGTATTGGGTTGTTGACGGTTTTACTACTACCGTTACGCGGCGAAATTAGTAAAGTCAATTGAGAGACACTGCACTACCTTATCGCCGCTTCGCATTTACAATTCGTCGACAAGAGGACCAAGTCTCGATACGGAAAGGGGCTGCCACGAAGATGACTAAGCCGCTGTTGCACAGTGTAACGATTCTCGTTCTGACGCTGGCAACCAGTGCCGCGGTCCAAGGCGCAGAAGTGGGGCTTGAGGCGCGAGGTGTAACGGCCGAACTCGGAAAAACTACCAGCCACAACGACGGCCAGAGGGTGTTGATTGCGCTATGTTAAGGAAGCGTTCTTCATATTCTCTGGCGTACAAATCGACACTACGTTTGATTCTACTGAAGAGCAGGCAGCGGAAGCCCTCGTCGGCAAACCGATCACGAATATAGAGCATGGCGTTTGTTTCGCCCCAGTATTCACGATCTTCCCAGATTTCGACGGGTGTGGCTCCCATCTTTTGGGTCAACTCGATCAAACGCGGATCGTTGGCATCGCGGCCGTTGCTCAAAAAAATTCGATTGTACTGAGGCATCAATTGGACCTGAAGTTGATAGAGAGCTGCGTCGCCCTTGGCGGTCCGGTTTACGTGGCCGAACTCGTGGGCGAGCTTGGTTGCCGCCAGAGTCTCTCCGCTGATGTTGTGGGTTGTTTCGGTGGACAACAGGGAATTCATCACTGGAAAATAAACCGGATTCGGAACGCCCGCATCAAGCCGGCACCCCAGGGTAATGGTCGCGGCCACCAATTTCCCGTCCTCGTTCCACTTATAGCTACCTGTGTTTCCACCCTCGGGATTGTCACGGGTTACAACCACGGTTAAGTTAAAGTTCGGATTGTTTTGATAAGAAGCCCATTGCTGCCGGCCCGTTTCCGTGGACAAAAACTCCTGCTTCCAATGCTGGTAACGAGCAGCGTATTTCTCAGGCACCTGCTCGCGGATTCCGCCTGAGTCGCCCAGCGGCAGCTTCGCAGCCGGCGTGGCTGATTTCTCAATCGCGCCGTGATACTCAGCGATCAAAGCCGGCAACCGCTCTGATGTGATGAGCTCGCGAGCGGTCTCACTCTCAGGTGGATATGCAGTCCGGCCGGCAGAAGAGAAGGGAAACGTGAGCAATGCCAGCGAGATCGAAATGAATGCAACGCGTATCCATCTGACTTGGCCCATTTGGCAAAACCTCTCGTGTTAACGATGCGATTAGTTATCAAAGGGATATGGAGCTTGTAAAAAGGGGACGAGGTTTTTCTAAACCATCCGGAAGGATAAGTCAACAAATTACTGAAGAAGGTATTGTGACAATTGTGTGTTGCTACCATTCTGAACGCATGCGTGGCTTGCCAAAAAACATTTTCACGCCACCCATCTTACGTTGAAAGATTGAGGTCCGTCAGGGTAAGACGATCCACGAAAACACACGAAGCGGCTCTGGTGATTTAGTGTGATTTAGTGGATCGTTTTTTTCCAGAGAGAAGAACACGAAAGCAAAGTAAGACAGTACGCGCGGTACGAAGTTCTTATCCAGGGATCCTTAAACCAGATAGAGGTCGCGTCCTGCATCGTCAACCACTAACGTTTCAGTGTCGGCTCGATAGTCCGCCAGATTAAATCGATGGTGATCGAGGAAGCCTAGATTAACCCGAAGGCACGCGGCTTCGGAAACTG
>JAWWPL010000043.1:0-7944 GCA_033850605.1 Blastocatellia bacterium
TTGTGATTCAGCTTCACTGGCCTTTCCTCATCAGTTCTCCCACAGAAACTTTTTGTTCGACAGACAGGCAAGGAGGGCTTTCCGGTGTTTTGCAGGAGGACGAACGTTTTTGGCTTCAGCTTGGGCCTGCTGATGATCGCATTCTTTCTGCCGAGCTGTGCCAAAAGAAACGAAGACGCCAAGAGCGTTGAGCCCGCGCCGCGGGTCGCATCAACCATAGAACCCGCGGCTCGCGTGCTAGCGATGGCCTCGCCAACGCCCACCCCTACGCTCGCAAGCAAACCGTCCGCGCCACCCAACCCAACCGAGATCCGCGACACGGTCGTCCGAGTCTTCGAAAAAGCGGCAACTCCAGACGCATCTCGGGAACCGAACTTCGTGGTCGGCGACTTCAATGGTGACGGCTCGGAAGATCTGGCCGTCGCCGTAAAAGCGACTGAAGGCTCGCTCGATACAATCAATAGTGAGCTTGCGAATTGGATTCTTGAAGACCCAAAGAACATTTTCGTTCAGAGAACGGGCGCGGCTCAAATGCCTTCCCACAAATCCGTTCGCGTAGCAAAAGGAGACCTGCTGCTGGCGATTATTCATGGCTTCGGTCCACAGGGATGGCGTAGCCCCGAGGCAAGGCAAACCTTCCTCCTCAAGAACGCAACCGGATCGAATCTCCTCGTGCAATCGGTGAAGGACCTGCGAGACAAGAAAGAGATGCAGAAACTTCCGGCTCTCAGAGGCGACGCAATCAGCGAAACAGTTGGCGGTAAAACGGGGTTGCTCTTTTGGACCGGAGCAAAGTATGGATGGTACTCATCAACTCCGGAGTGATTGCTCCGAGCGGTTCATTTCGCGGATCCCTTGTCCTACTACCATGACAAGCTCGCGATATCTCGGCTATGATGCCGGTTCGTTTAGGTTGCTTATCTTCGTCACACTTTCGCAAGTCTTCAAACGAACCGATGCTAGAGGCCGTCAACCTGGGATGTATTCGCGGAGACCGCCGCCTGTTCAAGAGCCTGAACTTTTCTATCCAGCCTGGCGAATTGATCGAACTGCGCGGCGCAAACGGCAGTGGGAAAACCAGCTTACTGCGCATTCTCAGCGGATTGGCCGGGCCGGCTGAAGGTGAGGTGCGCTGGAACGGACAGAATATTCGATCATTGGGCGAAGAATATTCGGGAGTAGTCTCTTATCTGGCGCATCAGAATGGAGTAAAGGATGAACTCAGCGCTCTCGAGAATTTGCGCATTGCGTGCGGCGTCTCGGGCAACGTCCTGAGCACAGCCGAGGCGCAGACAGTTCTGGAGCAGGTGGGATTAAGTCGCCAACAGAATCTGCCAGCTCGTTCTCTCTCGGCTGGACAAAAGCGTCGCGTAGCGTTGGCTCGGCTGCTGAGGTCGAGGGCCACGTTATGGCTACTCGACGAGGTTTTGACATCGCTCGACGATACGGCGATAAAGCTTTCGCGCCGGTTTATTGGCGATCACTTGAGAAAGGGCGGCCTGGCAATCATTGCCACGCACCAGGAACTCGACTTGGCCGCGGAACGGATCCAGCGGATCGAACTTTCCCCGTGACCGCATATTCCCTTCACTCAATGTTTGGCTGGCTCGTCTGGCGAGATTTGATCCTCGCGTGGCGTCGACGAGCTGATGTCCTGGCCACGGTTTTCTTTTTTGTGATTGTGGTTAGCCTGTTCCCGCTGGGTATTGGGCCTGAGCGAGAAATCCTTCGGTCGATTGCGCCCGGAGTAGTCTGGGTAGCCGCGCTCCTGGCTTCAATGCTCTCGCTGGGGAGGATATTTGGCAACGATTATCAGGATGGAACGCTCGAACAGCTGCTGCTGACGCCTCAATCGACGTATCTGATTGTTCTGGGGAAAATTTTAGCTCAGTGGGTTGTTTCTGAAGTGCCGTTGGTAATTATCGCGCCGCTACTTGGACTTCAGTTCGGTTTGGCGCAAAATAGCCTGGCGATCATGGTTGTGTCGCTCTTGCTGGGAACGCCGGTCTTGAGTTTGATTGGATCAATCGGCGCAGCGCTTACTCTGGGCCTGCGCGCCGCGAATGTTTTAGTCGCTTTGCTCGTCTTGCCTCTTTACATCCCGGTCCTGATCTTCGGAACTGGCGCGGTCCAGGCCAGCATCGGCGGTACGAGTCCAGAGCCGTATTTGTTATTGCTCGGCGCGACGCTGATAGTTACGTTAGTGTTTGCACCCTGGGCCACCAGCGCGGCTTTGAAGATATCTGTGGAATGAGAGTTGTACGACTTAGTTTGTCCACGAGGAAAGCTTGATGAGTTGATTTGAAAAGGTGCGGGCTTCGTTCCCCTCCCTATGGGAGGGGCTAGGGGAGGATGCGAAGCTTGGCGCGCACATGGCCACTCCGCAACGCTCTCCCAAAGGGAGACGGCGCAAGACGTGATTGTTTGTCGGACAATAAATCAATGTCTAACCGAAAGATAAATTGGTACCGGTACGCAGCTCCTGCGAATTTCTACCCACTCGCAGGCAAGATGATTCCCGTCTTCGCCGTTCTGACGGCCCTGCTTTTCATCGCGGGTTTGTACGTTGGTTTCTTTGTCGCACCGACAGATTTTCAGCAGGGCGAAGCTTACCGGATAATTTTTATTCACGTACCCGCGGCCTGGATGGGAATGTTCCTCTATGTATTGATGGCGATTTACGCCGGTGTTGGCTGGGCTTTCAACGCGCGCCTGGCATCGATGATGGCGACTGCGATTTCTCCGACGGGCGCAATTTTCACGTTTATCGCACTGGTGACCGGCTCTCTGTGGGGCCGGCCCGCATGGGGCGTCTGGTGGGTTTGGGACGCGCGTCTAACGTCAACTTTGATCCTGATGTTTCTGTACATTGGATTCATTTCGCTGCAATCGTCTATTGACGATCCGCGCCGCGCTGACCGGGCCGGAGCAGTCCTGGCTTTGGTCGGAGTGATCAATGTTCCGATCATTTATTTTTCAGTGCAGTGGTGGAACAGTCTGCATCAGGGCGCCACCATCCGGATCGCCAACAAGCCCACCATGGCTCCGAGCATGCTCGCGGCAATGTTAATTCTGTTAGCGGCGTGCTGGATGTATTCGATCGCCGTCGTTCTGGTGCGCGTGCGTTACGTTATTCGCGAGCGAGAACGCGAATCGCCGTGGCTTGCCGAAGCCGTCGTGTAGGATTGAGAGTTAAACTTTCAGGTTGAGAGGCAGCGCAATTTAAATCTTGGCAAGTCTCTCATTAGCACCGCGGCTTTAGCCCGGTGATTGGTGGAGGTGGGTGGTGCGGATAGGAATGGAAACCGTTTAAACGGTTTCCGCGCAGTTTCGAGAATAAACGTCACCGCGCTAAAGCGACGGTGCTAATAAGAGCCGCACGGGTAGACTGAACGTTGTAATTGGGAACTTGATAGGCTGGCTTGAATTTCGACTCATAAACCTATGAACTGGTCAAAGTTTTTTTGGATGGGCGGTTACGGGCTTTACGTCTGGGGATCTTACGGCGTGACTTTCGTTTTGCTCGGCGGCGAAGTACTGATGCTGCTGAAACGAAAAAGAGATCTCGCTCACAGAGAAAATCCTCAGGAGTTTGCTAATAATAGTTCGCAACTGGAGAATTCATTCCAGGAGATTAAATGAAGAAGCGTCACAAGAGAATTGTCTTTATCGCATGCTCACTGGCTGCGCTTGGTTTAGCAACCTGGCTGGTGTTGGGTGCCTTTCGGAATAATCTCGTTTTCTTTTTTAGTCCGACGCAGGTTTCTGCGAAGGAAGCACCGGTCGGTCGCACCTTCCGCATTGGCGGTCTCGTCGAACAGGGTAGTCTGAAACGAGATACCGACGGGCTGACCATTCGCTTCAGCGTTACGGACACGGCCAACACGCTCCCCGTTGTCTACAAAGGAATCCTGCCCGATCTTTTCAAAGAAGGCCGGGGTTGCGTGGCCCAGGGTAAGGTGGGTCCTGACGGAGTTTTCTACGCCGATCAGATTATGGCCAAGCACGACGAGAACTACATGCCGCCGGAGGCTGCGCGAGCTCTCGACCAGGCGAAGGACATGGAAAAGATTAAGAACTCGGCAAACGAAGCCGGAAGAACGCTGTCGAAATAATTTGGAGTGCGGCGGCTTGTCGCCGCTTTGGTTTGCCTTGGGAAGTGAAAGCGCCGACAAGTCGGCGCACTCCAAAACAGAAACATGATTCCTGAAATTGGTCAAATCGCGCTGATCCTGGCGCTCATGCTGGCAGTAACACAGGCAACGCTGCCGCTGATCGGCGCGGCGCGCGGCGTTCCACAACTGATCGCGCTGGCCCGGCCCACTGCTCAGGCACAATTCATTTTTGTGGCGATAGCGTTCTGCTGCCTGGCCTACTCGTTCATCAATAATGATTTTTCGGTGCTGAACGTAGCTACCAATTCGAATTCGCATCTACCTCTTCAATATCGACTGGCCGCCACCTGGGGCTCGCATGAAGGTTCGCTGCTGCTGTGGACATTCATGCTTACCATATGGATGGTGGCGGTAACCTTGTTCAGCAATCATCTGCCCAGGGAAATGGTCGCGCGTGTCCTCTCGGTGATGGCAGTGATCAGCACGGGCTTCCTGCTGTTCATGTTGTTGACCTCGAATCCGTTTCAGCGCTTGCTTCCCGTTCCTCCTGACGGCCGCGATTTGAATCCCCTGCTCCAGGATCCGGCGATGGTGGCCCACCCGCCGATGCTCTACATGGGTTACGTCGGCATGTGCGTGGCATTTGCCTTTGCCATTTCAGCGCTTATTGGTGGGCGTTTGGACGCGACCTGGGCTCGCTGGTCGCGTCCGTGGACCACCGTCGCGTGGATGTTTCTGACCTGCGGCATCGCTTTGGGAAGTTTCTGGGCCTATTACGAACTGGGATGGGGCGGCTGGTGGTTCTGGGATCCGGTAGAGAACGCTTCGTTCATGCCGTGGCTCGTGGGTACCGCGCTGATTCACTCACTCGCGGTAACTGAAAAGCGCGGAGGCTTCAAAAGCTGGACGGTGTTGTTGGCGATCGCGGCGTTCTCTTTGAGCTTGTTGGGAACTTTTCTGGTCCGTTCCGGAGTGCTCACGTCGGTGCACGCATTCGCCACTGATCCCAGGCGCGGAATTTTCATCCTGGCGTTTCTAACCCTCGTGATCGGAGGGTCGTTAGCATTGTATGCCTGGCGAGCCAAGCAGGTCGGCCTCGGTTCCAAGTTCGAAGTCCTTTCTCGCGAATCATTCCTGCTTACGAATAACGTTTTGCTGATAGTCGCGGCCGGATCGGTTCTCCTCGGCACGCTTTATCCGCTTTTTGTCGACGCGCTGAACCTCGGTAAGCTTTCCGTTGGCCCACCGTATTTCAATAGTGTCTTTGTGCCTTTGATGGCGCCGGCGGCGTTTCTGATTGGCGTGGGGCCAATCGCTCGCTGGAAACAGGCAAAGATTCCCGAGCTTGCGGTGCGCTTGCGATTGGCTTTCGTGCTGAGTCTGGTCACCGCCGTCGCCTTACCCTTTGTGATTGGCGGATGGAAATGGCGCGCCAGTCTCGGGCTCTTACTCTTCTGTTGGATCGTAGCCACGTCGCTGCAAAACATTTGGACCAGACTGCGCAGCCAATCCGGGCAGTTGGGTTTGCTGAGCAGAATAAAGGCGGCGCCGCGCAGCTACTACGGAATGCAGTTGGCCCATATTGGCGTGGCCGTATTCATCGCCGGCGTCACCGTAGTGACGAGTTATCAGACCGAGAAAGACGTCAAGATGAACATCGGCGACACCGTGAGTGTCGGCGGTTATGAATTCCGGCTGAACAATCTCGCTCAGTATCAGGGACCAAACTTTCAGGCAGTGCGCGCCGACATGGAAGATACCAAAAATGGCGCGCCGGTGGCCGTCATGCACCCGGAGAAGCGCGCCTTCACGGTTTCCGGCAACGCCACCTCTGAAACGGCGATCGATCGCAGCGTCTGGCGCGATCTGTATCTATCGCTCGGCGACGAAGTCCCTGGTGGCGGGTGGACCGTGCGCGTCTATCACAAGCCTTTGGTTAACTGGATCTGGGGTGGCGCACTGCTAATGGCCCTGGGTGGAGGATTCGCCGTTACCGATCGAAGGTATGCTCTGGCGTCGCGCAAGAGGGCCAGCGAGGCACCTTCCGGTAAGACTGAGCAAGTACCGAAGGTGGTAACCACCGCGGCGACTTCGGCAGTTGAGTAGATCATGAATCGATTGCTGTTATTACCGTTGGTTCTGTTCATCGGCCTGGTGGCTTTCCTACTGGTGGGTCTGCGCCACGATCCGCACGAGATACCGTCGCCGCTAATTAACAAACCGGCGCCCGCGTTCCAGCTGAAGCAACTGCAAGATCCGAACAAAACCTTCTCAGCCCAGGACATGCGCGGCAAAGTTTGGCTGCTTAATTTCTGGGGGACCTGGTGCGTCGCCTGCCGTGAAGAACATCCGCTGCTGATTCAATATGCCAAGACTAATGCCGTTCCGATTTATGGAGTGGATTACAAAGATGAGCGAGCGACCGCTCTCCAACTGTTGGAAGACGAAGGCAACCCTTACACGTTAACGGCTTCCGATCCCGAAGGGCGTCTGTCGATCGACTATGGGGTCTATGGCGCACCGGAAACCTTTCTGATCGATCGCGAGGGCATCATTCGCTATAAGCAGATAGGACCGATCACCGAAGATGCCTGGCAGAAAGAGATACTTCCGCGGGTAAAAAAGTGGAGTCAATGAAAGATCTCTTTTTCATCATACTAATTGTATTTTGCTTCGGTGGTGCGCTGCTCGCGAAAGAAGCGCAGCCCAACGAAGATCCAAAGCTTGAACAACGGATGCGAGCTTTGACTGAGCAGTTGCGATGCCTGGTTTGCCAGAATGAGACACTCGCTGATTCGCGCGCCGACCTCGCCGAAGATTTGCGCAAACAGATCCGCGAACAGATGCGGGCCGGCAAAAGCGATCAGGAAATTCTGGCGTTCCTGACGCAACGCTACGGGGATTTCGTGCTCTACAAGCCGCCCGTGAAGGCTACGACCTACCTGCTCTGGTTCGGACCGTTCATACTTTTGATTGCCGGCACTGGGTTGCTGTTTCGTTATCTCAAACATCGTCGCGAACTGATTCATGATCAGCCGCTCACTGCGGCTGAGCGCAAGCGCGCCGCCGATATTCTGCGGAGCGAGGTGTAATTTACAATGTTAATGTTTTGGTTTATCGCCGCCCTTTTCATCTTGTTTGCCTTGTGGTTCGTGCTGCCACCGCTATTGGAAAAGCCCGCGGCGGATAATACCGATGACCTGCGCGCCGCGAACGTGCTGATTTATCAGGATCAGTTCAAGGAGATGGAAGCTGATCTTAAGAACGGCCTCGTGAGCGAAGGTCAATATCAACAGGACAAGGAAGAGCTCGAGCGTCGCCTGCTCGAAGACATAAACGCGCCCGGTATTGAGTCGTCGACATCGTCTCGGGGTACACGCAAGTTCGCTTATGGTGTAGGCATGGCGATACCCATCGGTGTGGTCGCCCTGTACTTTCTGATCGGTAACCCAAAGGGTCTCTCCCCTTCTCTGGCCTCTGCTGACGTGGCGTCGCCAGCGACGCAGCCGGGCGGCCCGATGAGCAATCAGCAGCCCATGAGCAATCAGCAGATTGCCGCGAATGTCGAGAAGCTGGCCAAACGACTCGAGCAAAACCCGAACGATCCGCAAGGGTGGGCGATGCTGGGCCGCAGCTACACATTGATGGAGCGCTTCGCAGACGCCGCCTCCGCGTACGAACATGCGACGGCCTTAAACGCGAACGACGCCACTGTCTGGGCGGATTATGCCGAAGTTTCAGCGATGGCTAACGGGCAGCGGCTGGCCGGCAAGCCGACCGACGCAATCAACCGAGCTTTGCAGATTGATCCGAAGAATCAGAAGGCTCT
>JAWWPL010000071.1:0-19067 GCA_033850605.1 Blastocatellia bacterium
TGTGTCGGCCCGGGGCTCGGTTGATCAAACTCGATCCACGACCTCACGGTCGTGCCTATTTCATTTCGCCTCTTCGAGGCTCTTCGGCCATCTAACCAGGTGACCCAGCCTACTCGTTCACTAATCAAACATACGGGCGTGTCGCCGCTGCTGCTTGTTCTCGGCGCAGCGATCCTCTGGAGCACCGGCGGTCTATTCATCAAAGCAACTTCGCTGTCTGCTCTTGAGCTCTCGTTCGGACGATCCCTGCTGGCGGCAATCACAATAGCCATCGTCACCCGGCACGAAGGCTTTGGTCTAAACCGCGTCAGTGCGATCGCCGCGGTGCTTTACGCCGCTTTGCTGATTCTGTTTGTCCTGGCCACCAAGCTCACCACCGCCGCCAACGCGATCTTCCTGCAATACACCGCGCCGGTGTACGTGCTAATCCTCGAGCCGATCTTCTACAAAGAAAAGTTTCGCAAACGCGATCTGCTGACGGTGACAGTTTGTCTGGCTGGAATGTCTCTGTTTTTTGTCGGCAAGTTGCGGCCACAGGATGTCACCGGCAATCTGGTGGCGCTGGCTTCCGGAGTTTGCTTCGCGCTCTATTTCCTGCTGCTGCGTCATTCCAAAGCCCGCGATGTTAACCGCGCTTCGTCGGCCATCTACGGCAATCTGATCGCCGTTTTGATTTGCGCGCCGGCGTTTTGGGGAGCGACAAGGCGTGGTATTAGTCCGACCGATTGGGCCTGCATCGCCTATCTCGGCATCATTCAGATTGGCGTTGCCTATATTTTGTTTACCAGCGCGATGGCACGCGGCCTGCGCTCGCTCGACGCGAGTATCGTCGGGTATATCGAGCCGGTTCTGAATCCAATCTGGGTCTTTCTTTTTCTCAGTGAGCGGCCTTCGAACTGGGCGATAATTGGCGGCGCGATCATTATCGCGTCAGTAATGGTCCACATGGTTGTTTCGGCAAAGGCGAAGGGTGGGAAGGGTTGCGCAGTTGAGATGCCACCTCATGAGTGACTGGCAATAGTTCGCGGCAATGTTTACTTCGATAAACCGTGTTCAGAGTACCGACTTTAGTCGGGCTAAGGTGGCGAAAAAGAACTCATCTTTGAAATTAACACGCCACCATCGAAATTAGTCCTCGAAGATTTTGGTCACGGGCATCGTCATTGCCGGGACTACCGATGAAGACAGCTGATCACCCTTAGCCAAAAGTGCGCCTTCGCCAAAACGGTCATCGCGCAGGCTGCGCACCTCGACCGTCTCCTTAATCTCATCAACCAGCCACAACTCTTTGACGCCCAGCGCCGCGTACGTGTCGGCCTTAGTGTTACGGTCGTAAATCGCGGAGCCTGGCGAGATCACTTCGATTACGAGATCAGCCGTGGTGCGATGGCCCGGATCTAATTGAGCTTCGGTTTCCGCAGAAACATAGAAGAGATCCGGCTCGAGATACGTTCGCTGACTGGTCCAGATCGCGGCGCGTGGTGCATACAGGCTGCCTTTGTTCCCCAAGCGCGCCAGTTCAAGCGTGAGCATTCGGATCAAGCGTCTCACGACGTTATCGTGGGTATATTCGGGAGGTGGCGACATGTACAGAACTCCTGCAATTAGCTCGAGCTTCGAATGATCGGGCGGATCGGGGAGCGCCCAAAACTCTTCGAGCGTGTATGTCTTAACCAGCGGTGATGTGTTAACCCAGGCCATGAGAGTTTCCTCCGGCGATGCCGTGCAGTATATCACTTCTCATAACATCCACTCTCGGCGGTTGTCGTAATAGACCGGCGACTTATCAGGAAACCGTTTTTTGAATTTGTAATACCGATCGTGCCAAAACTCGTATCGCCGATCTGACGACCGAAGTTTGTGGTGCGGAATTGCGCGCAGGTGATCTTCGATCTTGTGCATGTTCTTAGCTGAGAAACGCCAATCGTATTTGCCCAGGTCGTAAAGGCTGGTCAAGCCATAACCCTTGATGCGGCCGGTCCGATCGATATACGGATCAAAATAACTCCAGACCAACTGTCGTAAATTACGAAACACCGGCTTGCGTCCGTGCAGACCCGTGTCGCGCGAACGCGCGATCGATCCCCACAAGCCGTTTTTTTGAAAGGCGAAAAGAACGTGATCGAGGAGATCTACCGACTCGATATCCAGCAACAGCGGTGGGTAAGCATGGTGTTCGAGAATCACCGCGGCTGCGACCGCAGCTTCCAGACAATGGGCTTCGTTTCTCTTCACAACCTCGCGAAAAGAACGCATCGTGCCGCCCTGACGTTCCCAGTTGTAAGGCATCAGCGTCAGCCAGCGTTGTACCTTTGCGGGAGTGTCTAACCTTTGAATTAGCTTCCATTCTTTCGCAGTGAAAGCTGGACGCGGCGGCGGTTGATCCATGTGAGAAGCAATAGCAGATGCCGGCGGCAAAGTGCAAAAGGAAGGAAGCCATGCTCCTTGCTGCTGCCTCTCTGAAGAATCTCCGGCAGACTATAGAACATCAGACGTCTTCGCCCTGAGGGGATGGTGTCCTATCTTGAGGTTTCCCTGTCAGGTAAGACGATCCACTAAAATACACGAAGCGTTAAGTTTTGGTTGGTGCGATTTAGTGTGATTTCGTGGATCGTTCTTATTCAAGGAGAAAGAAACACAAAACCAAATTTGCCACACTACCCTTGATGGCCGCAGCTTGATTCTGGCATCCTGTCTGAGGTAAGAATTAGATTTAAATAACGCCCAGAACACGAGAAATATCATCCGCTGATTGGAGATTCATGAGTTCTACTCTGACACAAAAAACAATTGATCATCGAGACGTATCCCAGCCGCTCAGCCGGAACACGCACTTGCTCAATTGGGTCGAAAAGATGGCCGCCTTAACCAAGCCCGATCTCATCCACTGGGTAGACGGTTCACCGGAAGAGGACGAAGCCCTAAAGGCGCAGATGGTCGCCAGCGGCACGTTTACTAAACTAAACGAGGACCTCTGGCCTGGTTGTTACTACGCGCGTTCTGACGCCAGTGATGTTGCCCGGGTCGAAGATCGCACCTTCATCTGCTCGCTTTCCAGAGACGCCGCCGGCCCCACCAACAACTGGGAAGAGCCCTACCAGATGCGCCGGAAACTAAAAGAGCTTTTTGATGGTGCAATGCGCGGCCGCACAATGTTCGTGCTGCCCTTTAGCATGGGACCCATCGGCTCACCCATGTCCCAGATAGGCGTCCAACTCACCGACTCGCCCTACGTCGTGGTTAACATGCGCATCATGGCCCGCATCGGCCTGCCGGTTTATGGAGAGATCGATAAAGACTACAAGCGCGTAGTGCCATGTATGCATTCGCTGGGCGCTCCGCTTGAGTCTGGACAGACGGATGTGCCCTGGCCGTGCAACAAAGAGAAGTACATCGTCCATTTTCCCGAAACGCGCGAAATCTGGTCCTACGGCTCCGGCTATGGCGGCAACGCATTGCTCGGAAAAAAATGTTTCGCCCTTCGCATTGCGTCCAATATCGCGCGCGATGAGGGCTGGATGGCCGAGCACATGCTGATAGTCGGCGTCGAAAACCCGGAGGGCGAAAAGACGTACGTCACTGCCGCATTCCCGAGCGCCTGTGGCAAAACGAATTTCGCCATGCTGATCCCACCGGCAGGATTTGAAGGCTGGAAGGTCTGGACCGTCGGAGATGACATTGCCTGGATCAAACCCGACGCTCAGGGGCGCTTGCATGCTATCAATCCGGAAGCCGGATTTTTTGGTGTGGCGCCCGGGACTTCGGTCAAGACGAACCCAAACGCCATGGCCACCCTCGCTACGAACTCGATCTTTACTAACGTTGCACTCACGCCTGAAGGCGGTGTTTGGTGGGAAGGGATGACCGACGAGCCACCGGCGGAATGTCTCGACTGGCAAGGAAACAAGTGGACATCGGAGATCGCAAAACAGACCGGTGCTAAAGCCGCCCATCCGAATGCTCGCTTTACCGCGCCCGCGTCGCAATGTCCGACAATCGATCCCGATTGGGAGAATCCGCACGGAGTCCCAATCAGCGCCATAATTTTTGGTGGGCGCCGCGCCACCACGATGCCGTTGGTCTATCAATCATTCAACTGGAGTTCGGGCGTATACATCGGGGCCACCATGGGTTCAGAGATGACGGCCGCCGCGGCCGGGACGATCGGCAAGGTGCGTCGCGACCCGATGGCCATGCTGCCCTTCTGTGGCTATCACATGGGCGATTACTTCCGGCACTGGATCCGTATGCAGCGCTCGTTAACCGAGACGCCTCGGATATTTCATGTGAACTGGTTCCGTAAGGACGCCGAAGGAAAATTCCTGTGGCCGGGCTTCAGCGAAAACATGCGCGTGCTGAAATGGGTCGTCGACCGCGCCCATGGCCGGGCCCTGGCCAAGGAAACTCCGATAGGCTGGGTGCCGCATTATGAAGATATTAACTGGAAGGGATTAGACTTTTCGAAGCAGACATTTGAAGAGTTACAGGCATTCGACCGTTCGGCGTGGGGGGATGAAGTGCTGGGCCACGAAGTGCTCTTCTTAAATCTGCACGATCGCCTGCCGCCAGAGATGATCTATGAGAGGGAGCTGCTGATCTGTCGGCTTTGATCGGGTTTACCGCAGCTTAACGAAAGATGAATTGCCCGATCTGCCAAACTTCCATGACCGACGGTGAGATTGCTCTGGAGTCTTCTTTGACTGACGTGATTATGGATCTGATCGCGGGAGCCGGAGGCAGTCCATCACCAAGTCTTGTCTTCCGGGAACCAAAACAGAAGCCCTGGCAGATATTGGCGGACGGCAAGCCTTCTCTGCAAGGCGTGCGGTCTGGTGATGATCATACAGAACGAAGACGACACTCAGACTGAATGTGTCGTCTGTCGTACCAGGATGCCTCCCAGGGTGACGTCATGCGAAAAATGCGGTTGGAGTTATTCGCAGAAAGAAGCTGATAAATAGCCTCAGGTGTTTGAAATCCTTAGACTCCGGCGACTTGTCTTACTCCCAACAAACGCTCCAGCGCCGGCTCCATGACTTTCGTGCCGTACTCACCGGCGGCAAAGCTTTTCAACTTGTGCTGTTCGTCAAACAGGTAATACGCGGGGACATATCCATGTTCGTTCTGAAAAGCGTCGCGTAACTTGTGTTCGTTATCAACCGCGACCGGATCGATTATCTGGTACTGAGTAACCGCCTCGCGCACGGCAGCGACGTCCGTGTCGGCCGGATAGCGCGGCATATGAATCGCGATTAGCCGTAACCCCGCCAGCGCGTATTTTTCACGCCATTCCGCCACTCGCGGCAGATTCTCTTTGCACATACCACAACTTAACGACCAAAAATGCACTAGCACCGGGTGGCCTTCTGTTTCTTTCAAAGCCTCCGCAGCCGATCCGCTAATCCATTCAGTCGCCCCGTCAAGCGACGGCATGGGGGTCCCAATTCTCATTGGCATAATTGCTTCTCCAAATCTGTCATCGTGGTAATTAGATTAAGCTCCCTCTCCCTTTCGGAGAGGGTTAGGGTGAGGACTTGAGCGACGGAGCAAACAAAGAACCCTATCTCTTCGTGTAATCCCTCACCCCAGCCCTCTCCCAAAAGGGAGAGGGAGCAAAGAAACGACATTCTCGTATGTTACGTCTTGATCGTTTCCTGACCTGGCCGCCATTCAGCCTGGCATAGCCCGCCGGTTTGCAGGGCCTGGATGACGCGCAGGGTTTCTTCGGCCGAACGTCCAATGTTTAGATCGTGGACGACTTTGTAGCGCAGCACGCCTTCGGGATCGATCACGAACAAACCGCGCAGGGCGATGCCCTTATCCTCTATGAGCACGCCATAGTCGCGTGACATGGTTTTCGTGACATCCGCGCCGAGTGGAAATTGCAGGCCTTCGACGCCGCCTTTATCGCGTGGTGTTTGCAACCAGGCGCGATGCGAAAACGCCGAGTCAGTCGACACACCAACTATTTCCGCGCCGATGCCTTCGAAATCCGCATAGCGATCGCTGAACGTGGTCAGCTCGGTTGGACAAACAAAAGTAAAGTCCAGGGGATAGAAAAGCAGAACCACCCACTTCCCTTTATAGTCTGAAAGTTTAACCGGTTCGTTGAGCTTCTCAATGTTCTTGGTAGATGGAATATCAAAATTGGGCGCTGGTTTGCCCACTTGAGCACTCTCGTATGCTGTTGCTATTGCTGCTGACATTTTTCCTCCTCAAAAGTTAACTGCCCGCCGCGAACATTCGTCTCGCGGCATAATCGAAATGAAAACAAAAAGCTATTCCCGCTCACGGCAACCGGGACAAAGTCCAATAAGAGTCAAATGCACCGACTCGGCCTTAAACCGGGATGCCCGCGCCGCCGATTGGATCAACCCGACTGTGCCGGGCAAATCAAAATCGACCAGCGTCCCGCAGTCCGAGCAGATCGCGTGATCGTGCCGCTCGGTCTCGCGATCGTAGCGACTGGCGCCGCTGCCAAAAGCCACTTCACGAACCAACCCTGCTTGTTTCAGGTAACGCAACGAATTGTAGACAGTGGCGAAACTGATTCCGGGCATCGCCTTGCGGGCCGCCTCAAAGACCTCAGCCGCAGTCGGGTGGCTATCGCCGGCGCGGACGACGTCGAGCACGACCTTTCGCTGGCGCGTCAAGACGGGCCCAGTACCTTGATTATCTTTGGCTGTTTCTTTCCTGCTGCTGACTCTCACACTTGGAATTATAATTATTCTAATTACAAAGTCAAGGAGAGGAGGGGGGCGGACTGAATCACACATCTAAATCTCTGTAGTCCACGGGTTTTCCTCGACAATCTTCTATGGCTCGGGCTAAACTGCGGCTAATGACGGCTGTGTCTCCTGGAAAGCTCCGTTCGGCGATCACACTCGCACTGATGCTCTGGTGCGCGGGCGCAGGTTGCCTGATCGTAAGCTATGCACACGCGGCGAGGATGAGCGGGGATTATGCCAGTATCAGCAGTGCTTTTCGCGACGCCGCGCTCGGGTCGATGGAAACGCACCATTGCTGCAAGTCGCGTCAAGCATTAAGGCGACATGCTTCCGCACGGCAGGCCGTGCCAGTATTATCGGCCGAGTCTTTTGCAAATCTTGAGGAACTCGCCGAGGTTCCAAACTCATCAAGCGTAATGAGCTGTTGTCCTTTGACCAGCGGCAGTATCGTCGCAAATGGCGGCTCACGTATAAGCAACGACGACGCTGCAGAGTCGTTGAGGGCCAACGCGCCTTCGTCTGTTCAGAACGGTTTCGCAAAGACGCCACCAGCTAATTCGCTATGGCTGTCTAATCAAGGCCACACTTATCTGCGCGGTTGTGCTTTTCTGATTTAGAAGTGTGCGCGCTTAACGTGACAGTGCGGTCGCTGTCACTTCGCCACCTCCAGGATTGCGCACAGCAATTCTTTCGATTAGGGAGATCCTAAATGAGAAAAATTCAAGCACTCGTAATCACGCTGGCAATGGGAGCGACCCTGGCTGTTTCGGCAGCTGCGCTAACCCTCGGTTCGGCACAGAATTCCAACCAGGCTGAATCCTGCTGCGACATGAAGGACTGCTGTAAAGCGGACATGTCCTGTTGCAAGAAGAAGAGGAAGGGCAAGAACGCTCACGCCTGCTGCAAAGGGAAGGATAACGCGGCGGCGTGTTGTTGCGCCGGCGACTCGTGTCCGATGCCCAACAAGAAAAAGACAGCGAGTTCAACCGGTAACTAACGTTCGGGATATTCTGCGAACACAAGCGGGCGCGGTCGTTCTTTCAGGCCGCGCCCGCATTTTTTGGGCGTCGCTTCCTCTGATTTAAGTTCAAGCTCTGACTTGCTCCGTACGCCAAAGTGAATCCTGAACGCAATACTCGCTTTTACCGCGGTTGCCTGACGATTCCCTGCGCATAACCGGTCATCACTTCCTTGCCATCCTGGTTACGGCAGACAAAGTCCGTGCGCGCGTTGATATATTGTTCGGCGGGTTCAAACTGCACGATCGTCGCCTCACATTTGATCGTGTCGCCGGCAAACACCGGCCGGTGAAATTGAAATTGCATTTCGCGCGCGATGAAGTTCATGTCGCCCCCGAGTTTAGTAGGAATCGTGGCAGTCAGCAGACCATGAACCATCAGCCTGCCCTGTTCATCCGGCGTCACGTGATGCACGCCTTGATCACCTGAGACCTGATTGAAGAGGAGAATATCGTCCCCGGTAAATGTCCGTTCCCAGGTAACGACGTCGCCAACTCTCATGAGACTACCTTTTCCTTGTCCACAGTCTAAAGAAGCATAACTCTGGTTCGAGAAATCGACAGTGTCTTAGTGCTGAATACTGGGGTAAGAGTGTGTTGCTAAGCTCCGGGGCATTAGCCTGACGGTCGGGCCAGCGCCCCGCATCGCGACCCGACTGGTACCAGCGTTGCGAGGATCGTCAACTCCGCGTCGCGGCCAGGGGGGCACCGCGCTACAGAACGATGCGAACGGCTGGAGGGCCGCCGCGCCTGTCGAGTTTCGTTAGCCGTGTATTAAAGGGTCGTATCAGCCAGGTTCGACTTGTACTTAGTGTTGGTCTGGCGATCAGTCATCTCGATATACACATAGCTTGGCGGAATTACATTTTCCTCGAGCGCAAACCATAATTGGTTAAGATCGCTGGGTTTGCCCAGGGCGCAAAATCCATAGAGCCGCTTTCCGTGCTGATCGTAGATGTCGACCCAGGTTCGGGATGCTTTGGTATTAGCTCCGCAGGGCGGCAGGGCCGGCGCCGCGGCGAACATCTCTGCCGGATAGGCATCTTTGTTAAAGACATCGTAGTGATAGCGCACGAATTGCTTACCGCCCTGTTGAAAGTACTCGGTGTTGGTCAAGTAAAGCACGGGATTTGGCGGGGGAGGCGCCGAAGCAGCTCTCTGACTTGCGAGCGTGAACAAACACAAAACCGGTAATAGTAACAGCGCTTGTTTTCGGAATTTGAAGGTCATGGGGGATTTCCTTTCGAGTTGATGTCTCAGACAGGAACGCAGTTTCAGGGCGGTATTGTATGCTTGATCGATGGATTTATCCAGATTCATTGGCACCCGGCGTGGCGGCAAACCCAAAGCTTGCTTTCAAAGAGTTTTTGTCATTGGATCATGTTGTGCGCTCATTTTTGACGACGAAGGAAACATTGATGAGAACTGTCTGTTCCCGGGCTGGTCCACCTCCGCCGCGCAGCCTGACGATGCCGCGGTAATCGATAAATTCATTGCCAGCCAGGCAGAGAAAACACGCGGCTCTGAACCGGACGGTATCAGAAAGAAACAACGTAATGTACCTTGACACAACTGCCTATGCGAAACGTGATCCGTCGTGCTGCCCAACAATCAAGGGCCAAACCAGATATGCGCTGATTCGTAACAAGCTAACGGAGATGGGCCGGAAGTGAGTCAAAACTCTTCTCAATCAAGCGCCTGTCAGCTTGCCGATCTCATTAGCACCGTCGTTTAGCGCGGTGAATTAAGTGCCCCAGGTAAATCCGAAACCCGTTTGAAACGGTTTCCATTCCGAACATCTCCAATTAATCACCGGGCTAAAGCCACGGTGCTAATTGAGAAGCGCAGTCACGACTCAGACTGCACCTAGCTCAATCAGTCAAAGGCGCAATCGTCAAATCAGTCGTTCTAACGCCTCAATGCTTTGGACGCACACCCCACGTCGGCGGAGGAGGTTCTTTGGTGGCGCGATTAACCGGCCGTTCCTTTAACATTCGCATCGCTTCCGTCACCGCCCGCTCGAGTTGTGGGTCGCGTCCGGCCACGACGTCTTTGGGCCAGTTCTCTACATCGACGTCAGGCGCGACACCTTCGTTCTCTACTGCCCAGCGGCCATCGCGCGTGAAAAAGCCGCCACGTGGCGCAATCATTGATCCACCGTCAACGAAGGTCGGCGTGTCGGCCGTATGCACCAGCCCTCCCCAGGTCCGCTTGCCGACCAATAACCCAATTTTGCGATAGCGGAACATGTAAGGCATCAAATCGCCGCCTGAGCCGGCCATCTCGTTAATGATCATTACTTTTGGTCCCCAAATCCCCGCAGCGGGGCTGGTGAACGGATAACGATCTCCGGCAACGTTGTTGAAGTAGCCATCAAAGTCTCGCTGCAGCACGTCGATAATATAGTCGGCTGCCGAGCCGCCGCCGTTGAAACGCTCGTCGATGATCGCGCCCTTCTTGTCCTGCTGCGAAAAGTAATAGCGATTAAAACTCGTATAGCCCGGCTGTCCGGTATTCGGCACATAGACGTAAGCGAGTTGACCGTCGGAAAGTTTTTCGACGAGCCGTCGATTTGATTCGATCCAAGCGCGCGTGCGCAGGCCTTGTTCGCTCGCAACCGGGACGACGGTTACATGGCGCGCGCCTTCCATCGCCGGCTTGTCGTTGACGGTAAGCGAAGTCTGACGATTCGCGGTGCCGTCCAGCAGGCGATGAATGTTGTCGGGCGCTTTCAATTCAAGGCCGTTGATTGCCAGGAGGTAATCGCCGACGTTTACAGTCGCGCCCGGCGACGAGAGCGGCGAACGCAAATCGGGATTCCAACTTTCGTTGTCGTAGATCCGGGTGACTCGATAGCGTCCATTTTCTATGGCGAAGTCAGCCCCCAAAAGACCGCCCGGCGATGGTGGAACGTCGGGCATGTCTCCACCGCGCACGTATGAGTGTCCAATCGAAATTTCAGAGCCCATCATATCCAGCAGGTAATTGAGGTCGGCGCGATGCATCACGTAGCGCAGCATTGCTCCGTACATCTCTTTGTCCTTCGGCCAGTCCGTACCGTGCAGATTGGGCACATAGAGATAGTCACGCTGGTTGCGCCAGCCCTCATTGAATATCTGTTTGAATTCTTCCCTGGGATCGAGGTACATCCGCAGATTGACATTGAGGCGGCCCACGCCAGGCTGGGGCGCGGTTCGATCTGCTTCCACGATAAATAGGGATGGCGGCGGAGGCGTGCCGCCCGCAGCCCCCGGTCCGCGTCCGCCGGCTGCTCCGGCGGCACGATAGACGAGCTTACGACCGTCCGCGCTGACTTCATAAGCCAAAACTCCGTTCGCGAACGGAGCCGATCGCCGATCGCAAAGGCGATAGCGAATCAATTCATTTCCCGCAGCCACGGCGCCGCCGCCGGCGCCTTGTCCACGCGCGGGCGCTTCGAGATAGTAAACGTAACCGTCCGTGCCGGACTGCAAGTCCGAATACTGACGTTCGGGAACGCCGGGAACTGAAACGATACGTTGCCGTAAACCATCGAAATCGATTTGCACGTTAACGGGTAAACGTGGACCACGCGGAGTTTGCGCGGTTTGGTCGCCGGCAGAAGCGTCAGTCGCTCCTGCTGTGCCGCCCGTCGAATCGCCGATGCAAGCACCCGGGATCGTGCGACGGCCGGTGCCGACTCCGCGGTCTTCGTCACTCTCTGGAAGCAGCGGACTGGAATCACTTTTCTTCAGCACTGCCAGGTACAGTCCGAAATTCTCGTCATGATCGTAGGAAGTCATGTCGAGCCATTGAGAGCGCAAACCAAAATCGGTCGAGGCCAGAAACCATAAATATTTTCCGCTCGCATCCCAGACGGGCCAGACCGCATCGGCGAGGCCATCAGTCACTTGTTTTGTCTCGCCGGTTTCAGAGCTACTCACAAAAATAGCGTGGTACATCGAGCGCAGACGGCTGGAATACGCCACCCATTTCGAGTCCGGACTCCAGGTAGGGTTCAGCGTACGTTGCGGCACCATCCAGGGATCGTTGCCGACAGTTCTGGCTTTGCCGGTGGCTACGTCCAACACCCAGACATGGAGGTTCGTATCGGTAAAAAGAATCTTCTTCGAGTCAGGAGACCAGGATGAAGTGTAGTAATGCGTCGGATGATCGAGTGTGATTTCGCGTGGCGGAGTCAGGCCATCCTGTGCTTCGATGTACAGACGATACTCGCCGGAGCGGTCGCTGAAGTAGGAAATGAATTTGCCGTCCGGTGACCACGCCGGATCGCGCTCGGCCGAACTGCTGGAGTTGGTGAGATTGCGCACGTCGCCTTTCTCAGCGGGGATGGTGAAAATCTCGCCGCGCGCTTCCACCACCACTCGTTTGCCGGTGGGCGAGATCCCCATGTTCGTCATGCGGCTGGTAACGTCTTCCCAACGAGGCATCATCCACGGAAAATCTCCCGTAGCAGTAATGTTGACTACATGCTCTTTGCCGCTCTTTGGATCCAGCTCGTGAATGTAACCAGCTTGTTCAAAAACCACGGCGCCCGCGCCCGAATCCATTGTCTTCACGTCAAAGTCAGTAAACTTAGTTAACTGCACCAGTTTCTTTGTGCGGGTGTCATAAGCCCAAACATTGGCGACGCCATCGCGATCGGAAATGAAATTGACCGTGTCACCTGACCAAACAGGATCAATGTCTTTCGAGTCAGTCCAGGGTGGCGAAATCAAATCGTAGCTCGTCAGATCGACGATCCAGATCGGTCGATTCTGACCCCCACGGTAGTTACGACGTTCATCGTCCCATGAATTGTTCATGCGATAAGCCAGGTGAGATCCGTCAGAGGAAATTTTTCCCTGGTAACCTCGCGGCAGTGGCATTGGTTCTTCCACACCACCTTCGGCAGGCACAGTCCAAAAGCGAGGCGCGCCACTCGGCGACCAGGTCGCTCGCGTTGACGAGAACATGATCGCCCTTCCGTCGGCCGTCCAGCCCTGGACCAGATCGGCGCCTGGATGCCAGGTCAAACGCTTTGGCTCGCCGCCGTCGGCGGCTACCACATAGACATCCAGATTGCCGGCATACTCGCCGCTGAAAGCAATCCATTTACCATCTGGCGAAAAATGTGGATTGGATGTCTGGCCCTGGAAACTGGTGACGCGACGAGCCATGCCGCCGGACCGCGGCACAACCCAAATGTTCTGCGCATAAGCAAACGCAATCTGGGTGGCGCTCACCGTCGGTGTGCGCAACAAGCGGGTGCCGCCATTCGCCGCCTGGGCGTGTGCTTCGATGAAGATATGCGTCCCGGCAAACCTCACGCACAAAAAACTCACCGCCAGAATAGCGGCAGACAGAACGAGGGCCCGGCGGCAGAACCCCGCCTTCAGGGTGCGATGAATCATTAATTTCCTCCAGATCGAATCGGATGGGTTTGCGGTGCTTCTTTTAGCATGAAGCTAAGCGGAGAGCAAAGCTTGGCGGCGAGGCACTTAGAGGAAGAACCAGACGAGCCACAGATAAACACAAATCTACGCAGATTAAGAAATAGAAATCAGATCGGTGTCTATCCGTGTTCATCTGTGGTTGGTGTTACCACCTCAATTTGGACCACCGCAGCCAGCGAATCAGACTCGCTCAGAACACGCGATGAATGTCCTTTGCCGGTTGTGTCTTCCACCAACAGCATGCTGCCTGGACGGAATCGCCGCGATTCGCCGTCGCTGGCCACAACTTCCCACTCACAGGTCAGGACAAAGAAGATATTTCGCGCCGATGCCGGGTGCCATTCGCTCGACCAACCGGCTGGCGCATTCATGAAACCAAATTGAGTCGCCGGAGTGAATGAAGAGAGATACAGCGGCGGCGCGGGCGGAGCGTACTCAGCTAACTTGAGATCGCTTTCGATATCTTCGAAATGCGATTCCCCGTGGTCGTCGCTGAAGAGACGTGTGTACTGCATGTGACCGGGACCTCATCCAGAAAAACCGAAGCTTGACCTAAACCGGGCTCCTTGTCAGTTCGTTGTTGCCTCACCCGGCTTTGTGAAGATTCTATTGCCATTGCTTTCAATCGTCACGCGCGGCGAGAGTCTTGCATAGAACCAGATTGAATCGCACAGAATGTATTAGTTGAGATCATGCCAATGATACCTAACACAGAAAATAACGCCGTCTTCGGACACGATTCGACTTTCCCCCTTCCCCCACCGCCGCATTTCGACGCGGACATGATCGCCGTCGCACAACCGGTTGAGCCTTTGACCAATCAAGCTCAACCGAGACGCCAAACGGCCATGCGGCGCTTATGGCAGGGCAAATTCAAATTGTGGTTGTTGGCAGCGTTATCGGTCGGGATGTTGCTGAGCGCAGGCGTTGTCGGAATGATTCTGGGACTGCAAGACGGATATGCCGAATCCCGCCCTATCGGAGTTGAGCCCAATCCCAGTGTCGTCAACCAATCAGTGAATGAATCACCGAGGGAAGCGGTGTCAGCCCCGCAAGTTCAAGACAGCAGCAACAGGCCCCGAAGATTCAGGCGAATGTTTCGCGTCACGCCGGCCCTTGCCGACGTAGCGCCAATTGAGACGAGATTGGACGCGAAACCGGTTGCCCGCAAGATTGGAGAGATCTTCGTTCGATCGGGAAAAGAAGATCGCAAAGCACTGAAGCGCTGGCGACGTCAGAATGACGACGACCACTGAGCTGGCGCGGATGCACTTCTCATCGCAGTGAAAGTTGACTCAGGCAGCCGGCGATCTTTCAGCAGACGAGCGCTACTTGTGCTTGGAGTTTACGGGCGACATGATTAAACCTCCGGTCGCTTATCGGGGTGTGGATCATGCGACGAAGTGAAGGCAGTTCACCACGAAGACACGAGGGCCCAAACTTTTGTCAGATCCTTTGTGCGCTTGGTGTCTTGGTGGTTAGTCATAGTTTGAAAATGAAAACGTTCTCATCACGCGGGTGCAGGCTTTACCGGTGTCGCCCCTGTTCTTCCGGGAGCTTCTCCTCGCGTGCAAAGCCTCAATCGATCCTCTAAATCATCTTCGTCTACTTTTGGACCGACAATACTTTCTATATAATCACCCCAATAGATCCAACTAAATCTTCTCTGGAGTTCGGGAATGCCAAATCCAAATCAAATCAACGTCAAGTCAGGCGACAATCTGGTTCTCGTGGGCACGATGAAAGGCGCGTTTCTATTTCGTTCTGACGTCAAAAGAGAGAAATGGGAAGAAGCCGGACCGTATTTTCCCGGACGTAGCATCTACTCAATGGCTTTCGATGGCCGCAATGGCCGATCGCGACTGTGGGCCGCGGTGAACAGTTCATTCTGGGGATCGTTTCTTAGTTCGTCGGATGATTTTGGCAAATCATGGAGCAACCCTGAGCAATACAACATCAAGTTTCCTGAAGGCAGCGAGGTCTCACTCAAACAGATTTGGCAGATCGCTGAGGGTCATCCGAGCGAGCCTGACACGCTCTATTGCGGAGTCGAGCCCGCCGCGCTTTTCAAATCAACAGATGGCGGAGCGACTTGGTCGCTCGTACAAGGCTTGTTCGATCACCCTCACCGGACTCAGTGGCAGCCGGGCGGCGGCGGCCTCTGCCTGCACACGATTCTTCCCGACGCGTCGAATGACCAGCGCTTATTCGTGGCCATTTCGACCGGCGGCGTCTATCGCACCGATGACGGCGGACAGAACTGGCAGCCGCGTAATAACGGAGTGCGGGCCCAATTTCTGCCGCCCGGCCAACAATATCCCGAGTGGGGCCAGTGTGTGCACAAGATTGTCAGCCATCCGTCCAATACGCAGCGAATGTTTCTGCAAAATCATTGGGGTCTATATCGCAGCAACGATGGCGCCGACAATTGGCAGGATATCGCCAACGGTGTCCCGTCGGATTTTGGCTTCGCGCTGGAGATTGATCCGCACGACGCGAATACCGCCTACATCATTCCCATTGAGTCGGATGAGTTTCGCTGTACTCCGGAAGCGAAGTTGCGCGTCTATCGCACGCGCGATGCCGGTGAGTCGTGGGAGCCGCTCACCCAGGGGTTGCCGCAAGACGATGCCTTCGAAACTATTCTGCGCGACAACATGAAAGCCGATGCGAACGATCCGACAGGCCTTTACTTTGGCACGCGCAGCGGAAAGTTATTCGCGTCAAAGAACAGCGGCGATTCCTGGGCGGCGATCACGGAAGGCTTGCCGGCAATTACTTGCGTGAAGACGGCGACGATCAATTAGCGCTTGCAGTACGACAGGCTGCCAGCCTGTCGCGAATTCGCAAGAAGAATGCTGAAAATCCGGACGACGATCCACGAAATCACTCTAAGCAACACTAACCGGACTCATTCTTCGAGTGTTTTCGTGTGAATTCGTGGATCGCTTTTTCTTATCTTGAAACTGAAGACTTTTACAAAACTTAAATGATGAGAAAACCAATCCTGTTGTTTGCGATAGCTTGTTTCTTAGTTGCTGCTCCATTAATCGGCGCCCAGCCAAAGGAAGAACCCAAACCCAAGATGGTCCAGTTTCAGATGGCCTTGCTTAGGAAGGGATCGAAATGGGACGGCACCGCAGAGCTACAGCGCAAACAGATCCTGCAGCAGCATTTCGCGAACGTAATGTCGCTGCTCGACACGGGCAAAGCTGCGGTTGCCGGGCCCATGGGCGATGACACGGATTTGGTTGGCATCTTCATTTTGCGAGCCGCGTCCACCGCTGAAGCGAAGACATGGGTCGAAGCGGACTCGGCAGTCAAGGCGGGTTTGTTCGTGGCTGAGATCCATCCATGGTTTTCCGAGGACATTTTCAAGAAAGCGAACTCACCGCTGAAACTGAAGACCGTCTATCTTGGTTTCTTGAAGAAAGGTCCGAACCGAAAAGAGGGCGACGGCGAGACTCCGCAGGTTCAGGAACTGCAAAAAGCTCACTTAGCAAACATCAATCGTCTGGCTGAACTGAAAAAACTTATTGCCGCCGGACCATTTGGAGACGATGGTAATCTGCGTGGGATCTTTGTTTTTCGAGTTGCTTCGTTGCGGGAAGCTCAAGAGCTAACCGACACCGATCCGATGATTAAGATCGGCAGACTCGTGCTTGAGTTACATCCCTGGCGAGTGCCGGAAGGTGTGCTGCCGTAGGAGGAGCGCCGACATTCTGTGGGCGGTTCGCGCGCATCATGTTCCATTTTCCATTTGATCGGAGTAGTCAGCCCAGCAGGGATGCCGGCGAACCGTCGCGTCAACGTCGATAAGTTCCGATCAACTGGCCCTGTAGCACGATATGTCCTTCCATGGCCTTGATCACATCCGCTTTCGTCGCGCCGGCTTTCAAAGGCAGATCGCTGTCGAGCGCATAAATTTTAAAGAAGTAGCGATGCGTGCCTGACGGTGGACAAGGGCCGCCGTAGCCAAACTTGCCAAAATCATTCTTGCCCTGAAATCCGCCGGCCTTGAGATTCTCGCTTGCGGGTACATTTTCAACCACGCCGATGTTGTCGGCCGGAAGATTGTAGAGAACCCAGTGCACCCAAGTGCCGGCAGCCGCGTCAGGATCGTCGACGATAATCGCCACTGTCGTTGCCGTCTTTGGCACGCCCGTCCATTCCAGCGGCGGCGAAATGTTGACGCCGTCACAGGTGTACGGCGCCGGAATCGATTGGCCTTCCTTGAAAGCGACGCTGGTCAGGGTGATCTCGGCTTTGTCTGTTTTCAGAGTGTTGGTCGCCGGTGGTTGGGCAATCGGTTGCCGATTAGCACAGCCCATAAACAGGACTAAGAATGCACAACTCATGACCACAGAACTTTTTTTCATTTCGCACCTCATTGGTTCTCAAGTTCGGAGGCAAGAGTGGGGCGACTCAGCTTTGGACTGCCCGGAGTTTCGCCTTGAGGCGATTTTGTGAGGAACTAATGAGAAAACCAGGCCGCCTGAAGGCGGAACTCCTAACTAAGCCGCGACTAACGACTTCATTTTTTTTCTTCACTATATTTCGAAAGCAAAGTGCCCATCTCTGCGCGCGGCATCGAAAACTTTACGCTGACTTCGTTGTCTTTCGAACTCACCTGCGTGTGGTTGTAATAAACTTCTTCGTCCTTACCGCGTTTCGCAATGCGACCCAGCACAATCATGCCGCTGAAGGTCCGTTCCAGGGTGCGGGCCCGCTCGCTCGACTCGACCTGGGTAGAAGCGGTTACCTCGACGCTTTTGTCGTCAATCTTGACTATCAGGCTCAGGTGTTTGGTGCCCTCGAGAAAATCCAATACCCCACTGTCACTGAGCGCAGAGATAAAATCGAGGGCGATGGCTTCAAGCTTTTTGTCACCACGCTTGTCAGTAACCTTTGCGTTCTTAAGCTTGCCGTCAGGATCGCGATCGGCGTCAACCGTCAATTCAATTTGTCCGTCGAGCTTTAACTCACCGCTGTCTTTTTTCTTCTTAGCTTCAACCAGTAGATCTTTGAACGGCCGAGTATTTATTTCCTTGGGACGTTTGACTCCGTTTTCCGCGGCCAGCTTATCCAACTCTTCTTCAACTTTTTGCCGGGCCTTCTCATCCTCTACGGTCGGCGTCGCAGTGGGGGTTGCTTTCGCGGCGGTCGCCGGAGACGGACTTGTGGCCGGAGCCGGCGTGGGAGAGGGATTTACGAGTTGCGATGGCGAAAAAACCTGCGGCGTGAACGGAACCGGTGACGGCGACGGCTGGACGATGGGCATCCCCTGCTCATCCACCGCAAAGTAACCTTCGGGGTAATGAAACTTTTCTAAGGTGATTTCGGTGATGTCGCCTTCGTTCTCGATTTGGGTCTTGTTGTAGGCTTTATCCACAAAGCCGGCGCCCTGGAAAAGGGCGGCCACGCTGAGCGCCTCGCGCACAGGCGGAATCAGTATGACGCACGCCACCAAAACCAGGTGCCACGCCCCGGAACCTGCGATCAGCCATGAAATTCGCGGCCAGAATGGCTCGCGATTGACTTCAAACTTTCCAAAAAGTGTATCTTTTTCAGTAAAATCCAGCATTATTAGTATCGGAAGAGCGACCTCTTGGACGCATTGAACCGGCCATACGTTGCGAAATTCATCTCACGAAATTCTGTCATCGGATAGTCACGATACTAAGGCACGCAAAGGTTAGCCGCAACCGCGCCCGACGAAGGCTGACCTTTCGAATTGTGCGGACCGAAAAGTGAGTAGGGGTCGGTTCGCGCCGGACCGAAGACATGGTTTCAACCGCGATGCGGTTGCGTCATGGGCTCAGGGGCTTCACACGACCGGCGCAACCGCGTTGCGGTTAGCGGATTAATCATCATCATTCCCCAGGG
>JAWWPL010000158.1:0-5685 GCA_033850605.1 Blastocatellia bacterium
CTTCGCGCCCAGGCGGACGGGACGTCCGCGCTCCCGGCAAACTGAAGTCGCTCATAAGATGAAACGTCCGCGAAATCTCAAGAAGAAATTACTGCTGGTTACGTTTGGGTTGCTGTTCGGCCTTTTCATGACCGAAATCTTTCTGCGCGTCATCGGTTACTCGTACCCGCTCTTTTATACGACCGATTATTACCGGGGCTTTTCGTTACAGCCGAACGTTGTAGGTCATTATCAGCGAGAAGGTGAATCAGATGTTCGCATCAACAGCGACGGCTTGCGGGATCGCGAACACGCAAAGCCGAAACCCGCGGACACGGTACGCATCGCAGTGCTGGGCGATTCTTTTTCAGAAGCCATGCACGTGCCGATGGAGCAGACTTTCTGGTCTCTGCTGGAACGACAACTTCAGGAATGCAACGCTTTCCCGGGCAAGAAGATCGAAGTGATTAACTTTGGCGTTTCCGGTTATGGCACCGCCCAGGAACTGCTGACGCTGCGACACAAAGTGTGGGACTACTCGCCGGATGTGGTCCTGCTGGCGTTTACCACTTACAACGATATCTATGATAATTCGCGCGCTCTAAGCCGGACTGAAGAGGTTCCCTACTTCGTCTATCGCGATGGCGCGTTAGCGTATGACACAACGTTCCGCAATTCGCGCACCTATCTTCAGCGCGATTCGAAACTAAATCGGTTGGGGCGCTGGCTGCACAATAGCCTGCGCGTTGTGCAGTTGGTTCACTACGCGCAATTTGTCGCGAAGCTGAAACTGACTGACTGGAAAAACAAGCGCAGGCTGGCCGCCCAGAATCAAACCAAACCAGTCGATGGTTCCACGCCCACCGTGCGCAACGCGGAGGACATCGGCATCGACAACATGATTTATATCGAGCCCCACGATGAAGATTGGAAAGACGCCTGGCACGTTACCGAAGGATTGATCAAGCAGATGCGTGATGAGGTTGCGCAAAAAGGATCCAGGTTTTTCCTGGTTACGCTAAGTAATGCGATCCAGGTTTATCCCGATCCGTCAGTGAGGCAAAGGTTCCTGGAGCACGTCGGCGCGAACAACATTTTCTATCCCAACTTGAGACTGAAGACGCTGGCAGAGCGGGAACAGATCGAGTTTCTCGACCTGGCCCAACCGATGCAGGCCTATGCTGATCAGCACAAGGTGTTTCTGCACGGATTTGGGAGCGACATCGGAAACGGACACTGGAATGCGAGCGGGCACAAGCTGGCTGCCGACCTGATTGCTCAAAAGCTCTGTAGTAAGCAATAGAGCGATGGTTAGCTAGTGACGAGTCGGCAATGCGATCCACTAAACCACACGAAACGCGCTTTGCGGTTCGAGTTATTTCGTGTGAGTTCGTGGTTACCTCTGGTGTTCTTAAAGGAAGGGTACAGAACCGCTTGCAGTAGCGAGCGGGTAATGTTTTGCGCAAAACACCCGCTTGCTGCCGAACGAATCGGCTAGCTCACTTCACAATCTCAAAATCCATCCACTGAGTCACCGTCCGGTGTTTCTCATCCGCGAGCATATCCTTGATGATAACTTGCAGCACGTACTCTCCCGGGGTGAGATCAGTGCCGAGCTTGATCCTACCGCCGCTAATCAGACGCTTCGGATCAACCACCCCGGAAAATTCCAAGGGATTCTCTTTGCCGCTAAACACCGGCTGCCCGTCGCGAAACAGTCGCACTTGCGTGGTCATTTGCGATTTGTTTGTGGCTTTGTCGAAGTGGGCGTTGTAAATAACGAATAGATAGTCCATCGACATGCCCCGCGTGAAATGGCGCACGGCCGGACTGGCTTCCGGATTCTGCTGGTCTGCCGCTTCCTGAGCCTGATCCGGAGAATCGGCGCCCGCAGCGGGCTCACTTCCGCCTGGTACGGGCGAGGCTTTAGCGCCGGCTGGCGGCGTAGTTCTCTCGCCCGCGCTCTCCCCACGCAGAACAATGCCTGAAAGCGCCAGATGATTCTTCTTGAGATCCGGTACTTCCACGAACTGGCTGGCCGAGCCGATTCGTTCCGTGCTGCTGTCGCGCAAAGAGATTCGCAACTGGTAAGCGCCTGCCTTTTTAAGAGGGACAGTTACGTAATAGACCAGGCCATCGCGCTGCGCTCGTTTGTAAAGCACGTCGGGCAACTCCATATTGTAGGTCCGCCCAAGTTGATCCACTGGAACACCGTTGTCGCCAAAGGTCATGGCCAGCACGTCAAAGCTACTCTTATGCATGCCATTCGTTTCGGTCGTGAAGGTGAGATCACGAGCATCGATGTGCAACATCGAACGCATGATCGTACCTGCTTTGGGATCATTACTAAATAGCGAAGTTAATTGGAGGTGAACACCCGTCGCGCCGAACGGCGAGGTTAACGCGCCCACCAACTGCTGCGCGAGCGTCCGTTGCCCGGGCGCGCGTCGATCCGCATCGCTAACTCCATAGAACCCGTTGCGCATGCGCACGTTGAATTTTCCCGGACGCGTAACTTTCAACGTTAGCTTATGAAAAGTACGACGCCCGGTCCTGGGATCAAACGTCGAATTTTCCGGGCGGTATCCGATCAGGTAATAGCCTCTCTGATCTTCCAGGACCCGGCGAATCCCACTGCTCAAGTCATTGTTGTTCTTAATCGCGATTCCGCCGGTTTGTTGGGCCAGATAGTCCAGCCCCTCCTGGGTTTCGAAAGCCGCGTTGCGACGACTGCTTAGCATCTGCTCGACGTCGCCGCTTCCCGGGTTATCGGCAGCGGTCAAGCCCATCGTCTGTAAGCCAGTAGCATTCATCGTGTAAATCACCACTGAGGCTCGTCCCGCTTCGTCAACCAGGCGCCGCAGTTTTTCCAGCGCCAGGTAATTGCGCGACGCGTCCTCCTGGTTGTAGATTCTGAATCCGTCCGAGACCAGCAAAATTGACTTTCGGCCCGGCAGCTCGCGCAGACCCTTCACCACATAACTAATGGCGCCGAGAGTTCCTACTGAGAACATGTCCTCGCGAAACTGGTTCAACTCCTCGTTCGCTTTGTCGATGTCGGCGCCATGATCTCCGGGCGTGGGTGGCTGCAGCGGCGCAAATGCGCCGATTCCGCCGCGGCCAGTTGAATTCCACTTGACCCGCTCAATGGCGGCGTATAGCTGGCGCTTGTCCATGGTGAATTGCTGCAAGGCCCCCATGCCGCCGCCGGTGCGAATGATTGCCACCAGATCACCGGTCTGCATCTGTTCGTCGACAAATTTCTTGAGCGCGCCACGCACGAAATGAGTGCTTTCAAAAGAGAGCCCGAGATCGTCAACCACGATCGCGATCGTGCGGCGAATCTCTTCGGGTTTCAGTCGCGTAGGCGGTGGGGGAGGCGCATTCTTGTCGACCGTCGCCGGTTTTTCTTTGCGCGTTGGCGCCGCGGGAGTATCGGTCGCGTTGTAAGAGAAGGCCGTAATCTTCTGCTGCCTGCCGTCTTCCAGAATCTTGATTTCTTCGGGCTTGAGGTCAGTCACAACCTTGCCGTTTTTGTCGGTAACAACCGCATCAACCTGCACCAGGTTGGTCGAGATGCGCACCACGTCCTCTGATTCGGGCTTTTGGATCTCTTGCGATGACGGTGGCTGGGGCGGTGGGTTCGAAGGAGTAGGACTCGGCTGCTGAGCAAAAGCGCCGGAACCCAGTTGCGCGATCAGAATGACGACAAGCAGGCGGTGTCTCTTCACGGGAGCCTCCAGACGATCGATCTGGGCTCAGCTTAGTATGAATTGTTCGTCAAGTAAAACAGGAGAAACGTGAGTGCCGGCGCAGTTTGAATTCTGGCGAGACTTCTCATTAGCACCGTGGCTTTAGCCCGCTGAATTGCGGTTCAGTTCGGAAGGAAAACCGTTTGAAACGGTTTCCAATCACGTCAGGGTACTAGTTTCACCGGGCTAGAGCCACGGTTGAGAGAACTGCCGTTACGCTATCCCGCGAGAACCTGCTCGTAAAACTTTATGTACTGCGGAATGATCTTGTCGGTGCTATAACGGCTAATCGCGGACTCGCGTGCCCGTTTGCCCATTTCGCGGCTCAGCTTTTTGTCAGTTAAGAGCCTGACGGCATCATCTGCCATCTTATCGACATCTCCCACCGCACTGAGAAATCCAGTCTCTCCGTCATCAACGACTTCGGGCAGGCCGCCGACGCGCGAAGCTATGACCGGCACCTGGCAAGCCATCGCTTCCAACGCCGCCAGTCCAAACGATTCCTGCTCAGACGGCAACAACAGCACGTCGGACGCGCAAAGATAATCGACGATGCGTGGCTGCTTGCCGACAAAGGCGCACTTATCAAAGACTCCCAGCTCGCGCGCGCGATGAATCGCATTAGTTCGTTCGCTGCCGTCGCCTACCATCGCCAACCGCGCATTAGTCTTTTTCAGCACTCGTGCCAGAATCTCGACACAATCTATCGGTCGTTTTACGGGACGAAAGTTTGAGACGTGTACCATGATCGGCGCGTCATCGGGCGAAAGAGTCTTACGAAGATCACAATCTATCTTTTTTTTGTATTCGGACGGGCAAACAAAGTTCGGAATCACCTGGATGCGGTCGAATTGAAAGGTTTCAATAGTTGCCTGCTTCAAATAGTTCGAGATCGCCGTGACGCCATCGGATTGCTCGAGCGCGTAACGCGTGATCGGCAGATAGGAGCGGTCCGCTCCTACCAGGGTTATGTCCGTGCCATGCAGCGTTGTTATCACCGGCAGCCGACGGTGAGCTTTGATTGATTCGCGCGCCAGGATGGCGCTGATTGAATGCGGGATCGCATAGTGCACGTGCAGCAGATCGAGATTCTCGGCCTCGGCCACGGTCGCCATCTTTGTCGCCAGGGCCAACGTATAAGGCTGATGTTCGAAGAGCGGATACGACATCATCTCGACTTCATGAAAACGCACGCGGTCGTTGAGTTCAGTCAGTCGTGTCGGCAACGCCGAAGAAATAAAGTGCACGGTGTGGCCGCGCTCAGCCAGTTCTTTGCCCAGCTCAGAACCGACTATGCCGCTGCCGCCATAGGTTGGATAGACTGTAATACCGATGTTCATGAAGGACCTGTCAGTAGTTAGTAGTCAGCAGTCAGTTGCCTTCGATCTATCTTGCGCGCTCTGATTGTCGCTTCGAATGGAGCAAAAAACAAAGGCAACTAACAACTGACGACTAACAACCTGACTCCCGTCAAAGAAGAGAGGCAGACGACCCTCGCAATCGTCTGCCTCAGCTCAGCTTGACTCACCTTTGGAAAAAGGGGGGCAAGTGAGGCTCGCGAGTATAATCCGCTACGGTCCTCACTGCAAGGTTTTTTGCGAGAGTACAGACCACCCGGTCCTATTTGCCCAACGTCCCAGCGATCGATACTGGGGAATCGTATTGATGCCACGGCACCGTGCGATGCGGGGCACTAGCCCGACCGTCAGGGAGGGTTCATTCCTCAGCGCCCTCCCTGACGGTTGGGCTAATGCCCCGAAGATTAACAACACCCTTTTCCCTACGGTAGTGGTAGTTTGCCTCCCTCTCCCTTTGGGAGTGTACAGACCGGAGACATGGGTAACAGGTGTCCGAGGACATGGGTAACACAATAGACAATGGCATGAAAACCTTTTTAGGAGGGAAGCATGCCTTGGCAGGAGTGTTCCACCATGACCTTGAGACAAGAGTTTTT
>JAWWPL010000186.1:0-5238 GCA_033850605.1 Blastocatellia bacterium
CCAAAGTGGTCACGTGGGCCCACCATCCAAACTGAGTGGGCGGACGACGAGCGCTGCGGATTGCGCGAAAGACAATCAAGGCAGTCAGGCTTCCGAGAATGAGGACACTCACTACGACGAGAGTCGATCTGCGCATGAGAAGGAAGATGAAGGATTGATCTGAGTTAGTCGCTCGGGTTGTCAGTCTTCGATTCGTACACCAGGCACATTGATACATGACGAGCCGCGGCCCGGCAAGCGATCGCAAGGACCAGCACCACATATTAGTCTCGCTATCCAAGGGTCTATTATGCGGATCGACTGGGGCGTAGCGGTTTCTTCCCACTTCGCGCTACTGGTGGAGTTTGGGTTAGTTTCACTTCTATTAGCACCGCGCCTTTAGCCCGGTGACCACAGCTATAAGAAAGGGAAACCGTTTCAAACGGTTTCCGATTTCCTTCGGTCATCTTTTCCACCGGGCTAAAGCCACGGTGCTAATGGAAGGTTGAAGGAAACACAGGGACTCGCTTCATCGTCCAACTGATACGGCATGTGTCTAATCTCTGACTTCGATCTTGCAGAATTCGGCGAGACAGGCTGTAATCAGCAACGATGAGCGGACGGGTCGTTCACACGAGTACGGAAATTGACCACCGAGGCTTTCTACGCGGCGCGCTCGTCACCGGCGCGGTGTTGATGGCGCGCTCGCGTGGTCTCGCTGCGGCACTTAATCCAGAACGCCACTTTGCTCCTATCAAAGTCTCTCGCGACAGAATCAGGTGGTGGGCCTCAGACCGTATCGTCCCGACGGCTTTAAAGTTGCCGCAGAGCGCCTCGGAGAAAAACTTCTCATACACAACTACGGTCACGGCGGCGCGGGTATAACGCTCTCGTGGGGCACGGCATCGCTCGCTGTCGATCTCCTGTCAGAACCGGGAGCGGACCGGGGTCAGCGCGCGGGCAGCCCGCGTGGGGTGGTGGATGCGGCCGGGTCGCGCCACTCTCGCTCGCTTAAAGCTCAACGTCACTTCGCCGTGCTCGGCTGCGGAGTCAACGGTCTCTCAACTGCTCGCCTCCTGCAAAGACGCTTCCAGAATGGTCCCGGCACTGTAACCATCTATGCGAAAGACCTGCCGCCGGACACTACTTCAAACATCGCCGGAGGTTTCTGGTCTCCCACTTCGGTATTTGATCCTGAGCAGGCGACAACAAAGTTCACCAAACAGTTTCGCACTGCCTGCCGGATATCGAATCGAGCTTTTCAGAATCTTGTGGGGCCAGAGTACGGCGTGCGCTGGATGGAAACTTTTGAATTGATCCGCAACGAAGCCAACCTCACGCGGGAACTCCCAGGCGGCAACGATCTATATCCGGCGGGAGAAATCCATCGCGATCCGGAGCACTATTTTGGCTTCAACTACGTGCGGCAATACAACCCGATGCTGATCGAGCCGCCCGTTTATCTCAACGCATTGCTGCGCGACTTCTACATTGCCGGCGGTAAATTGGTGGTCAAGGATTTTCGCAGTCGCGAGGAAATCAAGCGACTGCCCGAGCAAGTCATCTTCAACTGCACCGGCTTAGGCGCTCGAGCGCTCTTCGGCGATCAGCAATTGGAACCCGTGCGCGGCCAACTGGAAGTGTTACTGCCGCAACCCGAGATTGATTACTGTTACCTGGCGAGCGGCTACATGTTTCCGCGCCGCGATGGAATCATTCTCGGCGGCACCTTTGATCACGGCGACTGGTCGCTCACCCCAAATCCCGAGCAGACCACCGGAATTCTTGAAGCGCATGCGGAGATAATGAAGGGATTGAAGGGGTGAACAAGTCCGAACACGAAACTGAGTCCGCGCAAGTGATTGGCCAGGAGTCAATTCCCGTATGAAGGATCTAACTATTGCCCTGGAAAACCGACCGGGTGCGCTGGCCGAGATGGGTGAAGCGCTGGGCCGCGCGGGCGTAAGCATCGAGGGTGGCGGCGCCTTTGTCGTTAACGGTGAGGGCGTTGCCCACTTCCTGTTCACTGATGGCTCAGCCGCGCGCACGGCGCTGGAGGCCGCCGGCATCCGCGTTCTTGAAGAACGGGAGGTGCTGGTTCAGCGTTTGAAACAGGCGGTACCAGGCCAGCTCGGAAAGATCACTCGACTGATGGCCGAAGCAGGCGTGAACATCGAGACCCTATACAGCGATCACGATAATCAATTGATCCTGGTCGTCGATGATCTCGAAAAAGGAAGAGCGGTTTCTGAAGGTTGGAGCCGACAGTAGCCGCCGTTCGTGGATAAGATACAGAACCCCGAGCAGCAGCGAGGGGATCCTATGCTCAACGTGAGTGTGCGGCTTTGCCGCCTGATGTGCAGAAAGGCTGCGCCTTTCCGGCTTGGTCGATTTCAAAAGGTCCCGCGCGGCTACGCCGCGTGAGTGAGAGGCGCAGCCTCAGACCGATTTTCGAATACGATACGGAAAGCCAAAGGCTTTCCGCACATCGAGCGGCAGAGCCGAAGAGCAGGCCTCTATGATTAAATCAAAAGATTTCTCAACAGTGGTCGCATCCCCTTACTACCGCTCGGGGTTCGTATCTCCCTACCGCAATCGCAGGCTTGTTCTGCTCAAGATGGCACTGCGAGCCCTCGGCAGTCCCTTGCTTTTCTTTATGGCCCAAGCCAGTTGGCAGACCACGTCTAAATTAGTATTCTTCGAGCGGAGGACATCCATGACAAAAAAACCCACACAAACTCTCATACGGCGGACTGTTTACCTGCATCGCTTAAAATTCTTCACCGTTACTTTCATCCTCGCGTTGGCGATAGCGCCCTCGGGCTCCGGTCTCGCAAGTTCCCCAACTAAGGACGCGAAGAACGCAACGGCGGATTCCCGGTTTGCGACGCTCGATGGCATGCGTGTTCATTATGTGAACTACGGCAAGGGCAGCGAGGCGCTGGTCTTAGTTCACGGTTGGACCTGTAACGTAGATAATTGGCGAGACCAGATGCCTGATTTCGCCAGGCGCAACCGCGTAATCGCGATCGATCTTCCCGGGCACGGCCAGAGTGATAAGCCGCAAATCAACTACAGCATGGATCTTTTCGCGCGCGCGGTCGAGGCCGTCTTGCGCGATGCCAAGGTAAAGCGTGCAGTGTTAGTGGGCCATAGCATGGGAACGCCGGTAGCCAGGCAGTTCTATCGCAAGTATCCCGAGCAGACCCTGGCGATTGTAGTGGTTGATGGCGCGCTGCAGTCGTTTGGCAATAAGGCAATGATGGACAGCCTGATTGCTGGTTTTCGCGGCGCAAATTACAAAGAAGTCGCAGGCCAGATGCTTGCCGCTATGAGTGGTCCCAATCTTTCAGCCGAAGCGCGGGAACGAATCAAAGCTTCGTTTCTTAACACGCCACAGCACGTAGTCGTGAGCGCGATGGAAGGGATGGCCGACGCTTCGATTTGGGGGGCGGACAAAATCAATGTCCCGGTGCTGGCCATCATGGCAAAGAATCCGTTTTATCCGCCCGACCTTGAGCAGCGTTATCACAGCCTTGCGCCCACGCTGGATTTCCAGATGTGGGATGGTGTGGGCCACTTCATCATGATGGAGAAGCCGAAAGAATTTAACGCAGCTGTGCTGGCCTTTCTGGATAAGAATAAGTTGCTGAAGAAGTAGTTTTGGCGCGCGGTAACTTGTTAACGCTTTCCCAGGTCGCGACCCGGCCTAAATCGGATTGCGGCGCCAAGGCGCCGCATACGAACGCGGCGACGAGTCGCCGCACTCCAAAATTCCTGCCGCCACTTCGCGTCTCGTCGACGCTGTCCTCCAGGCGGAAGGGCTGTCTCAAGAATCTTCTTACTTAAAACTATTATCGTCCGCCGAGGGACCATAGATCGCCGGCACTTTCGCGCCCATCAGACGCAAATAAACTGTCATCTGGCCGCGGTGATGAGCCCAGTGATTGATCGTGTCCTGGATCATTTCGTAACGCGGCGCTTCCATTACTACCTGGCCCTTAGCCAGTAGGCGCCAATTGGTTTTCAGGTGCTCATCGGTTGTCTGCTGGAAAGCTGAGCGCGCGCCGGCGGCGGCCTGGTCCAGGGCCTCGATCAACTCGGCGCTCGTATCCAGACGCTTGTGTTCCATGTTCGACTCGCCTGGCGCCGGGGCCACATCCAATTCGTTCTGATTGATCTGCATCATGATCCACATGGGAATCGTCGCCACCATGTTGGCCAGGGAGCCGAAGATCATAGACTTCTCGTGCGGCTTCCAGTCGTATTTGCCCTCGGGCGCCTGCTCCAAAGCGCGGCGCGAACGCTCGACCTCGCGGTCGAGTTCAGCCCGTAAGAATTCTGTCAGCTTCATGCGTGTCTCCTTGTTCTCTTGTCGTTTTAGACATCATACCGCTTTGAGGGAAGAAGCAGAATCGGCCGCAGATGAACGCGGATTGGAGCAGTTGCAGAAGTCCGCGCGAAGCGGCGATTCAGATTGGAACAAAGAGATGATCTTAACTTCACTCTTAGAAATACCTTCGTATGGTGTCGTCTCTGGGTAGTAGTACAGTTTGACTCCCTCTCCCTTTGGGAGAGGGTTGGGGTGAGGGCCTGAGCGCAAACTGCAACCACAACGTTGCCGCGGGCTTCAGCCCGCAATCCGTTTTGGAATTCTTCGCAAGCGTCAACTGCGTTGAAGAATTGACTGGTGGCTCGTCTCGAACACGGGCTAAAGCCCGGTGAATTATTCCGCGCCTGCCGTACTAAGCCCTCACCCCGGCCCTCTCCCAAAGGGAGAGGAAGGCAAACTGTACCACTACCCGTCTCTGCAACAAAATACAATAGATCCACGAAACACACGAAACGAGAATCAAAGAATTCCTTTGTTAAGATTCTAATTACACGACTCTAGTGATGGGAAAATCAGTCACAGACAAGTTTGAAAATATGGGCAAGAGATACTGAGCGGACTCGCGCTACCTATCCAAGATGAAACTACGCAGCGCGGACGCCGGCCGGGAGAGTGAACTTAAAGGTTGTGCCGGGCCCGATGTTTGATTCGGCCCAAAGTCGTCCGCCGTGCGCTTCGATGATCGAGCGGCAGATAGCCAACCCCATTCCCAGGTTAGCCGTCTTGGTTGTATGGAAGGGTTTGAAGACAGAATCGAGATCGTGTGGTTTGATCCCCATGCCCCGGTCAGTCACGGCCACGACCACCTCGCCCTCGTCCGATCGATCAGTTTTTACAGTCAACTCGAGCTCTCTCTTTTCGACACC